>CAYSFT010000013.1:0-52659 GCA_964430755.1 uncultured Lachnospiraceae bacterium
AAGCGTTTGAAACATCCGAGGGAATGGCAGACGGAAGCACTTCAAGCGAATGGGCAGCGAAAATACTCGAAAAATCAAAATGGACGATATCACTTATTTAGGAGGTCAAAATGAAAACAAGAACTATTATTTATGCAGACGAAGGAAAGGTTCTCACAGACGGTGTCACTTACGGAAAGCAGATATATCTCGGCGAGGATGTTGACGAGAATTTGTTTTACGAGATAACCGACGAGGAATATGCTGCGATTATGGCAGAACAGGCTGCTGCGTTATTTATCGATGGCGGTCTTGCTTGAAATTTTATGAAACAGTATTCGTAAGTCAGGAGGTGACAGCTTGAAAAATATAGACTGGAAGCGTAAACTTACGTCACGTAAATTCTGGACGGCAGCAATTGGCTTTGTGAGCTCACTGATGCTCGGCTTCGGTTGTGCCGAATCTGCTGCGGCAGAGGTGACGTCCATCATTATGGCAGGAGCGACACTTATTGCCTATATAATCGGTGAGGGTATCGTTGACGCAAGCTCATCCGGCGCACAGGAATAGTATATATCAACATACAAAAAAGCTGTCTGTTTATAATCGCAGACAGCTTATATTATTTAATTGCTAATTATCGGGTGCGTATTCTTTTAGCGTAACATTTCTGCTCTTTTTGATAGCTTTCTGAATGTGAAAATAAACATGATAAGCAGTACTGATGAAGTTAATACCCACGATACGGGATATATGAAAAATACCGTCTTGAGCTTGTGATATTCCGGAATAAGAAACACTGTGTTAACCCAGACTATGCGAAGCAGCACCGAACCGAAAAGACTGACCAGCATCGGCACAAACGAGCGTCCGAGACCGCGCAGTCTCGAGGTGAGAACGTCCATCATTCCGCAGGTGAAATAGAGCTTTCCGATATATTCCATACGAAGGAGTCCTGCAGCGAGTGCTTCCTTTGAATCAACGAAAATTCCGAGAAGCGATTTACCGAATAAGGTGTAAAATACTGCAAAGATCACGCCGACGGTTATAACGCAGGCTTGACCGAGAAGCTGTGACTTTAGTATACGTTTATAGTTATGTACGCCGTAATTCTGTGAGGTCGAGGAAACGACCACGGTTGTCCATGCGTTCATTGCGACATACGAAACGCCCTCTATTGTTGCCATTGCTCCGCTTCCCGATATGGCGGCATCACCGAACACGTTGATTGATGACTGTATTGCGATGTTTGAAACCGAGAAGAGGGAGGTCTGGAGTCCTGCCGGAAGTCCGATGCGCAGAATCTGAAGTGCGATTGATTTGTTGAGCGAGAGCTTTTTTATTTCGAAACGAAGTGCGCCTGTTTCACGGAGCAGACAGCGTATGATAAGCACCGCCGCGAGAGTTTGCGAGATAACCGTTGCAAGTGCAACACCGGCAACACCCGACGGATCAAATTTGATTACGGTTACAAAAACAATATTCAGAACTACATTAAGTATGCCTGAAGCCATGAGAAAATACAGCGGACGCTTTGTGTCGCCGATGGCACGGAGTACCGCCGCCGCATAGTTGAAAACAACGGTTGGTGTGATTCCGAGAAAATATATGAAAAGATAGCGTTTTGAAAGCGGAAGAACATTTTCGGGGACGTTCATATATTCAAGCAGGATCGGCGCGAAAATGATTCCGATAACGGTTATGGCGATTCCCGAAATGACGGACATAACAAGCGAGGTGTGAAGTGTTTTTGAAAGGTTTTCGTCATCCTTTGCGCCGAAAAAGCGTGCGGCGAGTACGTTTGAGCCGACTGAAAGTCCCATAAGGAGTCCGACGAGGAACGAGCAGAGAGAACCGGTTGAGCTGATTGCCGCGAGAGAAACGTCACCGCAGAAGATACCGATTATCGCCATATCAGCGGCGTTAAAGAGGGTTTGGAACATATTCGCGAGCATTACGGGAATGGCGAATTTTATGAATTTCGGCAGGAGCGCACCCTCGCACATATTTATTTGATTGGAAGCTCGCTTAATATTTGTACTCATGGCGGTTTCCTCCTTATTGCAAAATATTACTGATTATATTGTATTCCTTTATAGCGACAAAGTCAATGGGCAAAAAACAGAAAAAGATAATTGCGGCAATGTTAATTTTGGATGAATTTCAAAATTTCTCTTGCGTATCGTCTTTGTTTATGATACAATTATTGTGAATATCTTTATTTTTTCTCAAAATATGTCAAGAATAATGATTGGCGATATATTATGGCAAAAAATGAGTTGACAGAATTTTTAGCGAAGACGCAACCGAAATATCATGTTTGTATGCCGCTTCGCTTTATAAAGTAAACTGCTTTTGATGGAAAGGAACATTAAAATGACTCAGAAACGTAAAACAAAAATCGTATGTACAATAGGGCCGGCGTCGGCAAATCCCGAAACCATACGTAAAATGATCACCTCCGGAATGGACGTGGCTCGTCTTAATTTTTCACACGGTGATCACGAGGGGCACAAGCGTACTGCCGATATGATAAAGGAGGCGCGTGCGGAGCTTGGGACTCACACGGCACTGCTCCTTGACACGAAAGGCCCCGAAATACGTATCGGTAAGCTTGCCGAGCCGGTGGTGCTCGAGCGTGATGCCGAGTTTAAGCTCGTGTTTGATGATATAATCGGCGATGCAACGCAGGTTTCGGTCACGTATAAGGGACTTTGGCAGGACGTTTCTGTCGGAAGCCGTATTCTCATTGATGACGGTCTTATTGAGCTGAAGGTTACCGAAACAAATTGCTCGGGTATAACTTGCCGTGTTATTAACGGCGGCAGAATATCAGACCGCAAGGGCGTTAATGTTCCCGGAGTAAAATTGTCACTGCCGTTCCTTTCCGAGCGTGACATTTCCGATATTGAGTTTGGTATTGCCGAGGATTTTGATTTTATTGCGGCATCCTTTACGCAGTGTGCGGCGGATATTGTCAGCATCCGTGACCTGCTTGAGAAGCGCGACTGTCACAATATACGCATCATTGCAAAGATCGAAAATGCGGCAGGCGTTGAAAATATAGACGAGATCATAAAGGTTGCCGACGCTATCATGGTTGCGCGCGGTGACATGGGCGTTGAAATTCCGATGCAGGATATTCCGATCGTTCAGAAGCGTCTCATTTCCAAGGCGTACAGCGCAGGTAAGCCTGCTATCACTGCAACTCAGATGCTTGAATCAATGACAAAGAATCCGCGCCCGACACGTGCGGAGATAACCGACGTTGCAAACGCTATTTACGACGGCACGTCCGCGATCATGCTCTCGGGTGAAACCGCGGCAGGAAGCTATCCCGTTGAGAGCGTTGCGATGATGTCCTCAATTGCGATACGAACCGAGAGTGACATCAGTTACACCGAGCGTTTTGTACGCCTGCAGTCGGGATTTTCAAATGTCACGACGGCGATCTCTCATGCGGCGTGTACGACAGCGAACGACCTCGGCGCAAACGCTATTATAACAGTTACAAAATCGGGACAGACTGCGAGAATGATCAGCCGTTTCCGTCCCGAAACACCGATCATCGGTTGTTCACCGAGCGAAAAGGTTTGCCGTCAGCTCTCGCTTTCATGGGGTGTTTCACCGCTTCACATTGAGGAGCAGACCAACAGTGACACGTTGTTTGATCATGCACTCGACCGTGCGTACGAAAACAAGCTGGTTGATTACGGTGACCTTGCCGTTATCACAGCCGGACTTCCGCTCGGCGTTGCAGGTACGACGAACATCCTCAAGGTACAGATCGTCGGCGATGTTCTGACAAGCGGTACGGGCATCGCGGCATGGGGTGTCGAGAGCGTATGCGGTACGATTTGCGTTTGCCGCGATGAGGATGAGATGCGTCAAAAGTTTAAGGGAGACGAGATAGTTGTTATTCCCTCAACATCGAACAAGGTTATAGACCTGCTTCGTCATGCACGCGGTATTATCTGTGAGATTGACGGTGACGATTCTCATGCGGCGATCGTCGGACAGGCGCTTGGTATTCCCGTAATCGTCGGTGCACTCGGTGCAACTCGCATACTCAAAAGCGGTACTGCCGTAACGCTCGATGCAAAACGCGGTATGGTTTACTGCGGACGGTGAAGTATAGGTTGGTGTAACTCAAGGCTCTCCCTTTGGGAGATAGCTGCAGCCGACAAGCGGCACTGAGAGGGTAAATATCAAAAAGATTTTTTGCAGTATGAGCCCTCATCCGTCACGTCTTACGACGTGCCACCTTCCCCAAGGGGAAGGCTTTGAAGTAGTCAGCGCCATATATTTGAGGCATAAATCTTGCCCAAAGGCTTCCCTTGGGGGAAGCTGTCGAGCTTTGCTCGACTGATGAGGGCATACCGCTAAACTATAATTTATAATGCAACCATAAAAAACGGTCGACTCACGAAAACGAGCCGACCGCTTTTTTAGTTATGAGATGAAAAAGTCTCCATTGCGTAAAGATTGATAATCTTTTTGTTGAGATTTTCGGCGTATTTCATTGCCGCATGAGCACCGCCTTTGTCACGCTCTACATAAACAATCACAAGGTCGGATTGTTCAATCATCCATCGGTTTTTTAATGTTATTGCAGATTTTGGGTGTACGCTGTACACGCATTCAGGAATGATAATGCTATCGTAATAATTTTCATAGTAATCAATATCTGCTACTATATAAGGAAGAACCAACGTTATATCACTGTTTTCTCTTGCAATTTCTTTTTGTTTGCGTTTGATAAGTGATGCGGCATATTTGTCAAACTCACCGCTGCGTCCGATAAGAAAAGATACATATGTGTTTGTTTGTATTAGTTTCTTTATAATTGGGGAAAGGTGATCATTCAATCGCTGTAAGTCAATGATTTTTCGATGTCCAAACAAAGAAACAGTAAAAATATTCATAATATCCAACCTCATTTTCAGTACTATAAGCGTCTAAAATCACAAATTCAGATTTATAGTATACCACAATTTGAAAAGAATATCAATAGTCTGTGGAATATTTGTTTGAATATTTATAGACTATATATAGTGAAAATAAAGGTGGGAATAATTATGAGTCATATTGCGAAGGCTTTGGGACAGCGAATCAGAAAATACAGAACGCTTAAGGGATTGAGCCAAGAAAAACTTGCAGAGCTTTCGGGCTGTCATCCCACATATATCGGTCAAATTGAGCGCGGCGAGAAAAACGCTACGATTGAAAGCATAGAAAGAATTTCTGCAGCTTTGAATGTTTCGTTGTCAAAATTATTTGAGAAACTTGACGCACAAGAGGATGGAATTTTCAATATTCCGCTTGAATGTTATGAATTTCTTTTGGCAAAGACGGAAGCGGAACAAGAACAAATTTATCGTATTTTACTTGAAATGGACAAATACAAAAAGAATTGAATATTTTCAAACAGAAACACAAAAAAACGGTCGACTCACGAAAACGAGCCGGCCGCTTTTGTTATTTTTTTACTTAAAATATGATAATCAAGAACTGCGAAGCGAGTACAATTGCAACGAGAGCTATAGGGTAAGTAGCCGCATAAGCTGCTGCAACATCCTCTGTACCTGAAACATTGATAAGTGTTCCGAGTGCTGGAGTGGAAGTCATGCCGCCTGTGATAGAGCCGAGATTATTGAGAAGGCTCAATTTCAGGACATATTTAGCAAAGAAAAATCCGACTATCATAGGAATTATAGTCATAAGTGCACCGTAGAGGAAGTATACGGGCTGGAAGCACTCAATAAACTTTGCTCCGCCTGCAATTCCGGCACCGATTAAAAAGAGCATAAGTCCGAATTCGCGGAAAACTTTAAGAGTCGCCGCAGGTGGCATAAGATTTATCTTGCCGATACGTCCGAAATGTCCGAAAACAAGGGAGATAAGGAGATATCCACCGGTTGTTGTCAGAGAGAATGAGCCAATTTTGATACTGCCAATAAGCAGTCCCACGATAGCTGCAAGTGCAAACGGGGCAATTCCGAAGGAATCGATAGTTATAAGCTTTTTGTTTGTAATTACATCTACCGGATCCTCTGCATTTCCGTCGCTTTCAGAGAGTTTCTGACGTTCCTTTGCCATGTCAGCCTTTACAAACTTCGGAACGAGCTGAACGAAAAGAACGACTCCGATAACGCCGAAGATATATGCGATGCCGTTTCCGACAGCTACATAGCTTGCATAATCGCTGCCTATTGCCTCTTTAGCCGCCGAGAATGCGGGAGTGGAGGTAAGAGCACCGGAGAAGAGTCCTGTCATAATAGCGGTAAGCTCTTCTGTTGGGATATCCTTCATAGTGAGCTTGGCAAATACGATACAACCTGCACATACCAATGCACCTGATACGATGATAAGCAGACCGAGAAGTATATAGGTTTTAAAGTTCTTTTTCAGATTTCCAAAGAACTTGGGACCTGCGATAAATCCTACCGAAGTTACGAAAAGCATAAGACCGATATTTTCAATGATTTTGAGTGCTTCGGTGGTATACATAGGGGTCTGAGCCTCAAGGTTTTTGTAGAAAAGACAGCCAAAGAGTAAAGCGATGAGAAAAACGCCTGCGGTGCCTAAATTTACACCTTTGATTGTTACTCTGCCGAGCAAATAGCCAACAGCGGCGATAACGAGAACTGAAAAGACAAGAAAGGAAATGCCTGTTATATTAAGATTAAATTTCCCATCAAAAAATTCGAAGATTTTCATTTTTTCCTCCAAAAGATATTACTTGCTTGAGGCGAACATACTTCATTTAATATATCCACCGTCAACTCGTATTTCGGGCGAGCCCACGTTATGCAGACTCGCCTTGAAGTACAAAATTATTTCATAAGCTTTGCGTTTGGCTCATCGTAAACGGGGTTACCGTGTGTATAACGAGGAAGCAACTTCGGGGAAACGACATCTGTCTTAATGCCTGCATCTGCCATTCCCTTTACGAAGTCATCGACATGAGAAAGCGAGAGCTTTTCTGCTGTTTTCGTAGCCTTTGCAGTAGCCGCCGCGTTAACTCCGGCGTTGCGTCCGAATACGATGATATCGAGAAGGCTGTTACCCATAAGTCTGTTTTCGCCGTGGATGCCGCCGACTGCTTCGCCTGCAACAAAGAGGTTCTCAACGCCGGACATACCGTTTTCACCGATCTTAATACCGCCGTTCTGATAGTGAAGTGTCGGATAGATAAGGATCGGCTGCTTGCGCATATCAATGCCGTATTTTAAGTACATACGCATCATTGCCGGGATTCTCTTTTCGATTGTGCCCTCGCCGTGGAGAAGTTCAATCATCGGAGAGTCGAGCCAGATACCCTTGCCGCCGTCAAATGTGTCAACGCCCTTGCCTCTGTGGCATTCGCGGATAACGCTTGAAGCGCAAACGTCACGGGTTTCGAGCGGATACATGAACGCTTCGCCGTCAGCGTTGATAAGCTGTGCGCCGATGGAACGTACCTTTTCGGTTACGAGTGCACCGAATATCTGCTGTGGGAATGCCGCGCCGGTGGGATGATACTGCAGTGTGTGAGCATAAAGTAAAGGTGCACCTGCTCTGTAAGCTAAAACGAGTCCATCTGCTGTTGCGCCGTAATGGTTGGAGGTCGGGAAGCCCTGATAGTGCATACGTCCTGCACCGCCGGTTGCGATTACAACGGTTTTTGCTCTTGCAATAAGGATTTCTTTGGTTTCCATGTTCATGAGAACCGCGCCGGCCGCCTTACCGTTTTCGTCCTTGATTATCTCGATTGCCGAGGTGAAATCAACAACGGGGATTTGTCTGTTCTGAACCTCGTCACGGAGAACTCTCATGATCTCCGCGCCCGAATAGTCCTTGCAGGCGTGCATACGCTTTCTCGATGTACCGCCGCCGTGTGTGGTTACCATAGTGCCGTCCGCTTCCTTGTCGAACATTACGCCAAGGTCGTTGAGCCACTTGATACATACGGGAGCATCGTTAACGAGCTTATAAACGAGCTCGGGGATATTCTTGAAATGTCCGCCGCCCATAACGTCGAGGTAATGCTGTGCAGGGCTGTCGTTTGGCTTATCAGCCGCCTGAATACCGCCCTCAGCCATCATGGTGTTTGCGTCACCGTGACGAAGCTTTGTAACGATCATTACGTTTGCGCCGTTCTCGTGAGCCATAATAGCCGCCGCCGAACCTGCGCCGCCTCCGCCGATGATGAGTACGTCAACGTCATAGTCGATTTTGGTAAGGTCAATGTCCGCAGGTTTGATTCTCGGGTTTGCCTGGAGAATTTCAGCAAGCTCAAGCGGAACCTTTTCGCCCTTATTGGGACCGATTACAAGCTCTGCAAACTGCGATTTGATATGGTCAGGATGGTTTTCGAGAAGAACCTGATCCTTTTCCTCCGCGGTCATACGGCGAGGATGATTGCCGGCGAGTACAGCTTCAAGTCGTGCCGGACGGGTTGCTTCCACTTTCTTGATGGATTCAAGCATTTCGTTAGTGTACATATCTTCTCATCTCCTTATTTCTCAAAATCGCGGTTGTTATACATCTCTTTGAGTTCTTCGGCAGTTTTCTTCATGATGTCCTGAAGAGCCGCCTCGCAGTCGCCGGCTTCGATCTCGGCAACGCGCGCAAGAAGATGTTCGGTTTCTGGAGCGAGATATTTACCTGTGAGACGTCTTGCAAGCAGACCAACCTGCGGATGTGTGATTCCTGCAGGACAGCGCGATGAGCATACTCCGCACATTACGCAGTCGAACGATTCTTCGGCACACTTCTCAAATTCGCCTCTTTGAGCGTATGCGATGTACTGCATTACGTTAAGATCCTGTGTGCAGGACTTGGTGCAGGCGTTGCATCCGATGCAGGCGTAAATTTCGGGATAGAGCTGCATCATGATCTGCTCGGTGGGTTTTACTTTCTTGATGTCATAGGGCTGTTTTACAAGTGGGAAGAAGGGAAGTGTTGCAATATACATATTGTCTTCAACCTTCGTCTGGCAGGCAAGACAGGTTTTTAATTCCTGTTGACCCTTGATACGGTATATAGTGGCACAAGCACCGCAGAATCCGCAGCGGCATCCAACTCCGCGAACGAGCTGATAGCCGGCGTATTCCATGGCGTTTATGATAGTGAGGTTCGAGGGAACTTCGTATTTCTTACCGTAAAGGTAAATGTTTACCATATTTTCCATGTCATTAAATCTCCTGAATTATTAATACTCGTCCGGAAGCTCATCGAGCTCGTCACAGCGGAATACCGGACCGTCCTTACATACATACTTCGCGCCGACGTTACAGCGTCCGCACTTGCCGACACCGCATTTCATGCGAAGTTCAAGCGTTGTGTAAACCTGTGTCTTGTCAAAGCCAAGCTCGGTGAGTCCCTGAAGCGTGAATTTGATCATGATGGGAGGTCCGCAGAGAACTGCAATTTTGTTTGTGTCAAAATTAAGCTCCTTGACGTAGTTCGGAACGAATCCAACGTGACCGTCCCAGCCCTCCTGTTCGCGGTCGATGGTTAAGTGAACGTGAACATTTTCGTCAGTCTGCCATTCCTCGATAATCTCCTTATAATCGAGAAGATCGTCCTTTGAGCGTGAGCCGTAAACGATGTCGATACGGCCGTATTTGTCACGGTGATGACGGCAATAATTGATTACGGAACGAAGCGGAGCAAGACCGACACCGCCGGCTATAAAGAGCATATCGTGACCGGCGAAAACATCGTCAACGGGGAAGGGCTTTCCGTAAGGACCGCGCACGGTTATCATCTGACCGACCTCGGCAGAGTGAAGCCACTCGGTGACACAGCCGCATTTTTTGATGGAAAATTCCATGAATTCCGTATTTGTTGGTGAAGACGTGATTGAAAACATCGCCTCACCGACTCCGGGAACGGAGAGCATTGCACACTGTCCGGGTCTGTGATCGAACGGTTTTTTGCCGTCGGGAGTTACAACACGGAAGGTTTTGATGTCCGGAGTGTCAATGCGTACATCGGTGATTACGCCCACAACGGGAATTAAAGTTTCATTAATATCAGCCATTGTCTGCATCCTCCAGTGTTTTCATAACTTTAACAATATTCATCGAAATCGGGCATTTTGCAAGACATCTTCCGCATCCGACGCAGGAGAACATTCCGTTGTTATTTTCGGGGAAATATACAAGCTTGTGCATAAATCTCTGGCGGAAGCGTTCCTTTTGAGAATTGCGATTGTTGCCGTGTGCCATTCTTGTGAACTGCGAGTACATACACGAGTCCCAACAGCGGTAACGTACAACGCCGTCGTTTGTTTTGAAATCGCGGATGTCGTAGCACTGACAGGTCGGGCAGACGAATGTGCACGTGCCGCAGCCAAGACAGCTCTCGGAAAGCTTTGCCCACTCGGGAGAATCGAAGAATTTATCGGTTTTACCGCCGCCGAAAGCGTCTGTTTTAAGGCTTGCAAGCGGTAATTTTGTCATACGCTCTTTGATGAGAGCTTTCTGCTCATCAACTGCCTTTGTGTCGGTATCCTCGGTGATGTCCGAGAGGGAATCGAGCAGAGCCGTGCCTTTTTCGCTGACGGCGTTCATATAGAGCGCATCATCGGTCATATGGCAGACGATATCGCCCTCGGGATTTGCCGCATCAATGCCGAAGGTCTGACAGAAGCAGGTCTCAACGGGATATGTGCAGGCGAGCGACATAATAACGCCATGCTCACGGCGGTTTTTATAGAAGGTGTCAACCGGCTCGGCATAGAGAAAAACCTTGTCGAGCACAGTCATGGCGCGTACATCGCAGGCACGTGCACCGAAGATCACAAAATCCTCATGCTCATCGCGGATGTCAATGACCTCGATGTTCTTGCCCTGCATTTTGAATTTCATTAAATCTTCACTCTGGGGGAAGAAGAAATCCTTTATGCCGCGCACGGTGTTGAGCTCGTTTGTAAGCGCAGTGCCGTCTGTCCATTTGGTGAATTTAGCTCCTTCAATCGAATCGGAGGGAATGTAGAGCGACTGCTTTTCTGCGATTTTTGCAAACAGAGAATCAAGCTTATCGAGCGAAATTTTACGCATTCTTATCGCCCCTTTCCACAGCCTCGGAGGGCTCCATGTCATCAAATGTATAGTTTACGAGCGGAGCACGGCTGCCAACCTCGGCACCTGCCTGATATTCGCCCCAAAGCTCGTTTATATCCTTGATGAACTTGCGGTTGAGAAGATGAAGCGGTATATTCTGCGGACATACGCGTGAGCATTCGCCGCAGTCTGTGCAGCGTCCCGTAACGTGGAACGCTCTTATAATATGGAACATTTTTTCTTCAAAGCTGTCCGACGGAGCCTTTGATTCAACGCCCGAATTCGGGTTATCGAACACGCACTTTTCGCAGGTGCACGCCGGGCACACATTGCGGCAGGCGTTACAGCGGATACAGCGTGAAAGCTCACCCTGCCAGAATTCGAAACGCTCCTCGGGAGTCATAGCTTCGAGCTTTTTCACCTCGGAGAATCTGCAGGAATCGAGCACTTCACCCTCATCCCCGATAAGCTCATCGTATGCAACGTGCTTCTTACTCTTGCAGGATGCACATCTCTGTGCCATGACCTCTGCAAAAGGAATGCGTACAGACTGATTTTCGCGGAAGAGCGGTACAGCTTCCACATATTCGCCGTCACACTTCACCGAGGCGATACCTGCGCCCGAAAAGCTTGTTACGAGGTCGATATCCACCATACCGTCGCAGGGAATACCTACGGCATAGACCTTTTCACGGTCGAAACGGTGTTCGGTTAAGAGCTGATTAAAGCTGTATGTGTCGCACGGTTTTAAGAATACAAGCACTTTTTTCTCTGCCTTTGCAGTTTCTGCGATGAGATATTTCGAGAGGTTTGCACCGGAAAATTCGTTATATACAAATTCTTTTTCGAGCTCATCCGCATTTGTGAAAACAGCGGGAGTTACATCATAAAAGAATTCGCCGCGCTTCCAGCCGAGTACACGGTCAACAGTACCGTCTGCAAGTAATTCCTTGGCTTTTTTTATAAGCATATCGTTTATCATTTCTTGCATCTCAGGTCCTCCAATCTTTTGTTCGGGCCGAGTGCCGTCACTTTTTCTGCGAAATCGTTCATTGTTGCGGCAAACTTTGCGCCCTCTGCGGCAGATACCCACTCAACACGGGTACGCTCACGCTCAATGCCGAGAAAATCGAGCATCGAGAAGAGAAGCGACATACGGCGGCGAGCATAGTAGTTGCCCGAGGTGTAGTGGCAGTCGCCGGGGTGACATCCGCAGATGATAACGCCGTCAGCGCCTCTCTGGAATGCACGCAGTATAAACATCGGGTTTACGCGGCAGGAACAGGGAACACGTATGATCTTTACGTCCGCAGGATACGCAAGTCGGTTTGAGCCTGCGAGGTCTGCGCCCGCGTATGAGCACCAGTTACAGCAGAAAGCCACGATAAGCGGCTTGAAATTTGTTACATCTTGCATATCGCGTCAACCTCCGCCATGATTTGATTATTCTTGAAGCCGTTAAGATCCATCGCACCCGAGGGACAAGCGACCGTACAAGCTCCACAGCCCTGACATACCGCAGGATTTACCGACGCAACTCGGCGAATCTTTGTTGTTCTGTCGGGCATTCTGAATTCTTTATCGCTGTATGTGATAGCACCGTAAGGACATACGCGCTCACAGCTTGAACAGCCGTTACACATCATTTCATCCGACTGTGCGACACACGGGTTACCCGTGAGCTTATCTTTGCAAAGTAAACCGATAACCTTGGAAGCCGCCGCGCCTGCCTGTGATACCGTTTCGGGGATATCCTTGGGGCCTTGGCAAGTACCCGAGAGGAACACGCCTGCTGTCGGCGATTCAACGGGACGGAGCTTCGGATGTGCTTCGGTGAAGAAGTCGTTTGTGTCCATTGATGCGGTGAGCATGGTTGCAAGTCCTCTTGCCGATTTGTCGGGCTCGATAGCCGCAGCAAGGACAACGAGGTCAGCGTCAATATGAAGCTGTTTTCCTGCAATGAGGTCGGATGCCTGAACCTTTAATTTATTACCCTCAGGCGAAACCTTTCCGACCATACCCTTGATATAGTGAACGCCGTATTCCTCAACCGCGCGTCGATAGAATTCGTCAAACGCCTTTCCGGGAGTACGAACGTCGATGTAGAATACATAAACGTCGGTATCCGGATATTTGTCACGGGTGAGCATAGCGTGCTTTGCCGTGTACATACAGCAGATCTTCGAGCAGTATTCCTTGCCCTTTTCGGCGCAAGCTTCACAACGTGAGCCAACACACTGTACAAACACAATGGTATGCGGATGCTCACCGTCTGACGGACGGAGAAGCTTACCTGCTGTCGGACCAGCCGCGTTGGTGAGACGCTCAAACTCGAGCGAGGTTATAACGTCCTTTGACTGGCTGTATGCAAACTCATCGAACTTATCCATCGAGATCGGATTGAAGCCGGTTGCAACAACGACTGCACCGTACTTCTCTTCGATAAATTCGTCCTTTGCATTATAGTCAATAGCACCTGCGGTACAAACCTTTGCGCAGACGCCGCACTTGCCGGTTTTGAGCATGGTACAGTAGTCAGCATCAATGGTTGCAACCTTCGGAACTGCCTGAGCAAACGGAATGTATATTGCACGGCGGTTGTCCATGCCGAGGTTGAACTCGTTCGGTACTTTCTTCTGCGGACATTTTTCGGTGCAGAGTCCGCATCCGGTGCAGATATCCTCTTTTACGTAACGTGCCTTTTTCTTGATGGTTACGTCAAAGTTTCCGACAAAACCGCGAACGTCAACGACCTCGGAATATGAGAAGATACGTATCTTTTCGTTCTGTGCAACGTCAACCATCTTCGGTGTCAGTATACAAGCCGCACAGTCGAGTGTCGGGAATGTTTTGTCGAGCTGTGCCATCTTACCGCCGATGGTGGGCTTTGTTTCGACGATATCAACAGGGAAGCCTGCATCTGCGATGTCGAGGGCTGTCTGTATACCTGCGATACCACCGCCGATGACGAGTGCACGCTTGGTTACGGGTGATTCACCGGGAGTGAGAGGCGTATTTAAGTTTACCTTTGCAATAGCGGCCTTACCGAGGATGATCGCTTTCTCGGTGCCACTCTCCATATCCTTATGTATCCATGAACACTGCTCGCGGATGTTTGCAATTTCAACCATATACGGGTTGATTCCTGCCGACGCGGCAGTTTTACGGAAGGTTGCTTCATGCATACGCGGTGAGCAGGAGCAGACCACGATGCCGCTTAAGTTATGCTCTTTAATGGCAGTCTTGATAAGATCCTGACCTGCCTGGGAGCACATATATTGATATTCTGCGGAGTGAACGACGCCCGGCTCATTTTTTAAAGCTTCGGCGACGGCGACAACATCAACTGTTCCTGCGATGTTGGTTCCGCAGTGACATACGAATACTCCGATTCTTTGCATCTGTTTTTCTCCTGATATTACTTACTGTATTTTCTGAATGCGCTCATTAAAAGCTGCTGCGGTATTTCTTCATCGAGCTTTGCAGGGATGTCGTCAGCTTTAAGATGATTTGCGCCCTTTTCGCGGATGACGGAGAGGCGTACAGCCTCAATAAGCTTCGCCGGCTCAACACCGCGCGGACAACGCTCAACGCAGGCAAAGCAGGTCAGACATTTGTATATCGACTTCGATTCAAGAAGCGGTGTGAGCTCGCCCGATTCAACCATATAAACAAATTCATGCGGATGATATTCCATCTCGTCAAACGATGGGCAGGTTGCACTGCATTTGCCGCACTTCATGCATTTTCTCGGGTTTACGCCGGAGATGCGAAGTATTTCCTCGCGGCGGCGTTCGTTTTTATTCTCCATCGTTATCCTCCTTGACTCCGAGAGCCTCGGCAAGAATCTCGGTGAAATAAACAACGGGAAGCTTACTGCCGTTTTTGATAAGATTGTAACGGCAGAGCGGACAAGCTGTTATTATCATGTCAGCTCCATGTGCTGCCGCACTGTCCGAAACGGCGTTACTGCGCTTCTTTGCGGATTCGCCGTCTTCAAGTGCGATATATCCGCCGCAGCATTCGTTTCGTGCAGGGTAGATAACGGGTTCACCGCCGAGAGCGCGGATGAGGTTTTCAATAATCTGCGGATTTTCAGCATCGTCCATCTGCATTGTCTTTGACGGACGGAGCAAGAGACAGCCGTAATATGCGGCGATCTTTTTGCCTGTGAGCGGCTTTTTTACCTTTTCGGCAACCTTATCAAAGCCGATCTCGTCACGAATGAGCTCAAGCAGGTGGAGTACCTTTGTTTCACCGTTATAGGGTGCAGGAGCGTCCTTTTCCTGTGCGAGGTAATTGTTCATGCGAAGCGCGAAATCCGCATCGGTTTTGATTTGGTTGTTGGTCTGCTTTATAACATTGTGGCAAGCCGAGCAAACGGTTACAAGCGGCTCACTCTTGTCGCGTGCGTCAATCAGTGCACGTACGCTCGGGAGCTTTGATGCAATCTCATCCTTTGCATATGAGAAGACACCGCCGCAGCACTGCCATGTATCAGGCTCAACAAGCTCCACGCCGAGAGCTTCACACGCCGCGTGTGCATATTTGTCAAGCTCCTTTGCCTTTGTACGCAGTGTACAACCGGGGAAATATGTAACTTTCATACGTTTTTATCCTTTCCTGTGGATATGCTTCAGCACATTTCTTCGGGGTGGAATACCTCGTCAAATTTTTCTGCTGTCAGGAAACCGAGCTCAACGCAGGCTTCTTTAAGCGAAATGTTGTCTTTATATGCTTTCTTTGCTGTCTTTGCCGCATTTTCGTAACCGATATAGGGGTTGAGCGCGGTGACGAGCATGAGCGAATTGTGAAGATTGTGGTGCATCTTCTCGCGGTTTGCTGTGATACCGATCGCACACTTGAGGTCGAACGATACAATAGCTTCAGCTAAAAGTCTTGCCGACTGTAAGAAGTTATACGCCGCAACGGGCATGAATACGTTTAATTCAAAGTTACCCTGCGATGCCGCCATGCCGACTGCAACGTCATTACCCATAACCTGAACGGCTACCATTGTGACTGCCTCGCACTGTGTCGGATTGACCTTACCGGGCATGATTGACGAGCCGGGCTCGTTTTCGGGGATGTATATTTCGCCAAGACCGTCACGCGGACCGGATGCGAGCCAACGGATGTCGTTAGCGATCTTCATCATGTCAGCGGCGGTTGCCTTGATTGCGCCGTGTGCGAATACGAGCTCATCCTTTGAGGTGAGAGCGTGGAACTTATTTGCCGCTGTGACGAACGGCTTGCCTGTAAGCTCTGCACACTTCTTTGCAACGAGTGTGTCAAAGCCCTTAGGCGCGTTAAGTCCCGTGCCGACTGCTGTGCCGCCGAGTGCAAGCTCATAAAGAGGCTTCACTGCAAGACGGAGAAGCTCAACGTCACGTTCAAGCGAGGAACGCCAGCCGGAGATTTCCTGTGAGAATTTAATGGGAGTTGCATCCTGGAGATGAGTACGTCCCGATTTTACGATGCCCTCGTTTTCCTTTTCGAGGCGGACGAATGTGGCAATAAGCTGTTCAACGGCGGGGATGAGCTTGTCTTCAATAGCGATTACAGCCGAAATGTGCATTGCTGTCGGGAAGGTGTCGTTTGACGACTGACTCATGTTGATGTCATCGTTCGGATGGGTGAGCTCCTTGCCTGCAATTTGATTTGCACGGTTTCTGATGACCTCGTTTGCGTTCATGTTTGACTGTGTACCCGAACCGGTCTGCCAGACAACGAGAGGAAAGTGATCGTTAAGCTTTCCTGCAATAACCTCGTCGCAAGCCGCACAAATTGCCTCAACCTTTTCTTTTGTCATCTTTTCGGGCTTCAGCTCGTGATTTGCGAGTGCAGCCGCTTTTTTGAGGATTCCGAAAGCGTGTGTTATTTCGCGCGGCATGGTTTCGATTCCAACGCCGATTTCAAAGTTTTCGCGGCTTCTCTGCGTCTGTGCTGCCCAGAGCTTATCTGCA
The DNA here is from genome assembly GCA_964430755.1 of uncultured Lachnospiraceae bacterium. Classification (GTDB taxonomy): domain Bacteria; phylum Bacillota; class Clostridia; order Oscillospirales; family CAG-272; genus Flemingiibacterium. Next base: position 17,000 of record CAYSFT010000013.1, read on the forward strand.
GGGACTTTCATCTCGCCCATAGAGTCATGTTCAATGCGGTATTCCATAGCTGTATCTTCCTTTCGTTAAATAACTATATTATTAATGATATCTTTAAGGCAATTTGCGCTGTGATGGAGCTTTGCAACCTCGTCGTCGGTGAGAGGTGTAAGAATCTTGCCGTGCGCACCCTCGCGTCCGACGATTGAAAGGACAGAGAGGCAGACATCGTCGATGCCGTATTCACCGTGCATCATTGTTGAAACGGTCATTGTCGTATCAATACCGCTGAGTAGGCATTTTACAATGTGACATACCGAAACCGAGATTGCATAGAAGGTTGCGCCCTTGCGCTCGATAACGCGTGCGCCCGATTTGCGGACATATTCCTCGAGGTCGTCGTAGTTAAGCTCGGGGTAGATGCCGTCTGTATTTACAATGAGGTTTTCGCAGTCGGCAAGCGGTACGTTTGAGATGTTTGCGATCGACCACGGAATGAACGAGGAGTCACCGTGCTCGCCCATAACGTAAGCGTGTACGTTCTGCTGATTGATGCGGTAATATTCGGAGAGACGTGAACGAAGACGTGCGGTGTCGAGGATAGTACCCGAGCCGATGATGCGTCTTTCGGGAAGTCCCGAGCATTTGCAGAAAACATAGGTCAGTATATCAACGGGGTTTGAAACGATTATGTAATTAGCGTCGGGTGCGTATTTTACGATCTCGGGGATTATCGACTTTGTGATGTTGACGTTCGTCTGCGCGAGATCGAGACGTGTCTGTCCCGGCTTACGTGCGATACCCGAGGTGATGATGACGATGCTTGAACCCTCAGCGTCACGGTATGAGCCTGCGTAAACGGAGCAAGGACTGCAGAACGGTGTACCCTGACGGATGTCGAGAGCTTCACCGAGTGCGCGTTCGTTATTAACGTCGATCATAACGATTTCGGATACAAGACCTGTTACAGTCAGCGTGTAAGCGATAGTTGAACCGACGCTGCCGGTTCCGATAATGGTGACCTTGTTCATAATTCTCTTCCTTTTCGAAAAATAAGTTTTGTTAAAAGTTTTGGTTATTCACAAAATGTTAAATAGAGTTTATTTTTTCAACATTCTTTCGCACCAAATTTATGTTTTTCACCATTATATATTATATCATCTGCAGATAAAAAAATCAATATGTTTTTGTCAACAAAAGATGAGTGAATCTTGATGATTTAATGAGTAAAAGTGCATGATAAATAATTAACAAATGCTGATTTTTCCTTTATTTATGTGATATTTCGGCAAGTGTAACAAAAAAGCAGGGAACTGTTATAACTCACGAAAACAGTTCCTTGTCGTGAAAAATATAAAGATTTTTTTCAAAACTATTGCATTTTGAAAAATGATATGATATAATGATACGGTAAAGTTGCTGCTATGGCTCAGTTGGTAGAGCGCATCCTTGGTAAGGATGAGGTCATCAGTTCGATTCTGATTAGCAGCTCCATACGCCGGCATGATGGAATGGCAGACGTGACGGACTCAAAATCCGTTGGTAGCAATACCGTGTGGGTTCAAGTCCCACTGCCGGCACCAGAAAAAAGCACGCGAAAGCGTGCTTTTTTCAACTAAATCCGCCTGCGGCGGAAGAAATCCCACTTTCGTGGGGTGAAATCGCTTTGCGATGAAATCCGACTTCGTTGGGAGAGGTAAGGCGGATTTAATTTCATCTGAAGCCGAAGGCTGAAGATTTCATCCGAACGCAGTGAGGATTTCATCGTGAGCAAAGCGAACGATTTCACTTAATTACTCACCCCTTTATGAACACCTGTCACAGAAAATTCCACCCACTCTGCGATGTTGACTGCGTGGTCGCCGATTCGCTCGAAATATTTTGCAATCATGAGAAGGTCTATTGCATATTCGCCGTCCGCGGTGTTTTCTGCAATTAATCGTATCAGTGCTTGCTTTACTCTGTCAAAAGCGTCGTCTACGATATCGTCGTAATCAATTACTGATTTGGCAAGGCCAAGGTCACCTTTTACATATGCGTCGATGCTATCGGTCACCATTTTGATCGTCGCCTCTGCCATAACTCGGATGTCGTGACATTCCTCGCCGGTTCTGCCGTTAAGAAATGTGATTATTTCCGCGATGTCCTCTGCCTGGTCGCCGATTCTTTCCATATCGGTGATCATTTTCAGCGCCGCGGAAATAACTCGGAGGTCTTTTGCGACGGGTTGCTGTTGGAGTAAGAGCTTTAAGCAGATGGATTCGATTTCACGTTCCATCTCGTCGATTCGGTGTCCTTGTTCTTTGGCTTTGTGTGCGTCCGCGATGTTTCCTTTTAAAAGTGCTGCGGCGGTGAGCGCAATGATGCTTTCACATTCTGCGCCCATATGGATCATTTTCTCCTTTAACAGGTTAAGCTGTTCATCAAATCTGCTTCTCATAATTATCCAAACCTTCCTGTAATATAATCTTCGGTACGCTGATCGTCGGGCTGTGAGAAGAGTTTTTCGGTTTCATTAAATTCCACCAGCTCTCCGAGGAGGAAAAACGCTGTGTTATCCGAAATGCGAACTGCCTGCTGCATATTGTGTGTTACTATAATTATTGTATATTTTTCCTTTAGCTGCAGTGCAAGCTCCTCAATTCGCGAGGTTGAGATTGGATCAAGCGCCGAGGTTGGTTCATCCATAAGCAAAACCTTTGGCTCGACTGCAAGGGCACGTGCGATGCAAAGCCTCTGCTGTTGACCGCCCGAAAGTCCGAGGGCGTTCTTTTTTAGTCTATCCTTAACCTCATCCCAGATTGCCGCATCGCGAAGTGCCTGCTCGACTATTTCGTCAAGTCTCGTTTTGTTTTTGATGCCATGTGTACGTGGCCCGTAAGCGATGTTATCGTATATGCTCATCGGGAATGGGTTGGGTTTTTGGAACACCATGCCGACGTCGCGGCGAAGCTCGCTTGTGTCTATATCCTTATCGAATATACTGTGACCATTATAGTAAACGTCTCCCGTGATTCTGACCGTGGGAACAAGATCGTTCATGCGGTTGAGGGTTTTTAAAAATGTCGATTTGCCGCAGCCGGACGGGCCGATCAGTGCGGTTATGCTATTTTCGGGAATATCTGCAGTTATATTTTTGAGTGCTTGGTTGTCGCCGTACCAAAGACAAAGCTCTCTTGATGATATTATTTTATTCATGCGTTTCTCCTTTTTGCGAAGTGTTTTCCGACGAGCGAGGCGGCGAGATTGATTATTAATGTCAGTATCATGAGAATTGCGGCGATTGCAAAGGCAACTCCAAATTCGCCGTCCTCCTTTGCGTATACATAAAGTGCAACGCTGAGTGTGGCTCCCGGACGTGTGTAAGCGGTGAGTATACTGTTAAGCGAATGTGCAAAGCCTGCAGTGAAGAGAAGCGCCGCCGATTCGCCGAGTATTCTTCCGACGGAGAGTATACATCCGGTTATAACTCCGTCAACGCATCCCGGGAGCACGACTGTCCGTATAACGCGCCATTTACCTGCGCCAAGCCCGAATGCACCCTCGCGGTAACTTTGCGGAACGGTTTTCAAGCTTTCTTGCGTGGTGCGCATAACGGTTGGAAGATTCATGATGACGAGAGTAAGTGCACCTGCAAGCAGACTCGTTCCGAAGTTATTTGCGAAAAGCAGCATACCGACAAGTCCGTAAATTATGGACGGTATACCCGAAAGGGTTTCGGCGGCATATTCGATAGCGGCAGTGAGACGCTTGTTTTTTGCATATTCGGTGAGATATATTGCCGCGCCGACGCCAAGCGGAAGAACTACCAAAAGGGTTGCGAGGACGATGTAAAGCGTATTCAGAATATCGGGCAGGATGCCGATTCTTTCGGTTAAATAGCTCGGTTTTGTTGAGAGTAACTCCCATGTAATATTAGGGATTCCTTTTATCAAAACATAGCCGAGAAGAAAGAGCACCAATGCCGCTGTCAGTGCGGTGGAGACGACCATCAATGCTCGCATTAAAATGATGTATAATTTTCGTTTTTGATTCATTTTATTTCTCCTTGTTTCGTTTTAAGAAGAAGTTAAGTGCGGCGTTGATCATCATAATAAACAGGAACAGGACAAGCGCAATGGAAAAGAGTGCATTTCTTTGCAGACTGCCGGGACTTGAATATGCCATTTCGCTTGCGACGGCTGTGGTGAGAAAGCGAACACTTTCGAAAAGCGAGGGCATATTTGCAACATTTCCTGCAACCATCATCACCGCCATAGCTTCTCCTATGGCACGTCCGACACCGAGAACAACAGCGGCGGCAATACCGCTTTTAGCAGCCGGGACAGACACCTTAAAGAAGGTTTCGATCGGAGTTGCGCCAAGGGCAAGGGAAGCGTCCTCGTATTCCTTCGGGACAGCGTCAAGCGCTGTGATAGACACCTTTATAATGCTTGGGAGAATCATAACCGCAAGCACGATAATAGCGGCAAGCAGACCGGAGCCGTCGGGTATGCCGAATATTTCACGTATGGCAGGGACAAGCACGAGCATACCGACAAGACCGTAAACAACAGACGGTATACCCGCAAGCAGATTGACCGCGGCTTCGATAACGGCGCGTGTCTTTTTTTTCGCGACTTTTGATAGAAATACGGCTGTAAAAAAGCCGATGGGAACTCCAATCAGTATAGCGCCTGCCGTGCCGTACACGCTTGTTAATATAAACGGCAGGATTCCGTATTTTGGTTCAGCGGCGGTGGACGCCCATTCTTTGCCGAAAAGAAAGCTTGTAAGTCCGATTGCCTTGATTGCGGGAATGCCCGAAATGACGAGGTATACCGTAATGAGCAGAACACAGCCCACCGTAACAAGACCGAGTGTGAGAAATATGCCGTGTACAATATTTTCGAATAACCTTTTTTTCATATGATAATTTTTGTTATGCCTTGGCAATTTCAGTTTGCCGGAACAACACCGGCGGTGCGGATGATGTCATTTGCCGCTTCGGATGTGATGTGGTTAAAGAATTGCTGTGCGTTTTCTGAAAGCGGAGTGTCTGTTTTCGTTACGAGGACGAACGGACGCTGTACGGAATAACTGCCGTCCTTGATGGTTTCCTCGCTCGGAATAACGCCGTCAACGCTGAGGATCTTTACAGTATCCTTAACCGAAGCGAGGGAGGCATATCCGATGGCGTTCGGGTTACTTGATACGGTGGTGATAACGTCTCCGGTTGAGGTCAGCTCCTGGCGGTATTTACAGTTGCCTTCGGTGCTTGTGATGGATTCAAAACCGTCTCTTGTGCCGCTTCCGGCTTCACGTCCGATGAGCACGATCGCAGCGTCACTTCCGCCAACCTCGCTCCAATTGGTTATTTCGCCGGTGTATATTTTTGCGATGGTTTCCACGGTCAGGCTGGAAACGGGATTGTCGGGATTTACGATAATTGCGATGCCGTCGTAAGCGAGGATAGTGCCTTCGAGTCCGCTTGATTTTTCCGCATCCTTTAATTCACGGCTGGAAAGACCGATGTCGCACCTTCCCTCTGAAACTGCCTGTATACCTGCGCCGGAGCCGGTGGCATTATATGTTACTGTGATGCCGGTGTCGGCTTCGAAGGCTTCTCCGAGTGCGCCTATTACTTTATTCATAGAGGTGGAGCCGTCTGTGGCAACTCCGCCGCTTCCTGAGCAGCCGACGAGTGTGCTGCATCCGATAATTACTGCGATAACTAAACTTACGATCTTTTTCATCTTTAAAGATCTCCTTTCAAATTTACCTTTATTTTTGTTACAGTTACATTTTAATTCTTGACAGTAAAAAGCGTAAGCAAACTGCTGTAAAATAAAAATAAATCACAGTAAAAGAAAAGTAAATCCGACTTTACGAAAAATGAGAGTTTTTTACATTTTAAAAGCAAATAGATACGATAGTATAAAAAATAAGGAAGAAAAGACTTTATTTTTATCTTTTGGTATGTTATAATTACATTTAGAGAAGTAACAGCCCTTTATAATATTCATTTATAGTATGAGGAGAAAGTACAATGTATAAAGAATGGCAGCGCCCAATGACGACAAGACGTTATGTTCATCCGCCAAAGGCTGAGCGAATGTTCACTCTTTGGAAAGAGGGAAAGATAGTTTTCGGCGAGATCAATGAGCCGCTCAGAGCCAATTGCTATGAGATAGTTTCGCGCGGTGTTTGGTTTACATACGGCGACGGTATTGCGGCGGATTTTCACACTGCAGAAAATGTACTTCGAGAGGACGGTATTCCCGTTCACGGACTTAAAAACAGCTTCGGCGGTCTTTCGGTCGAGCTTGAAACGTTCACAAGCTTTGAAAGATGTCCGACCTGCTATATTAAGGCTGTCGTTAAGAATAATTCAGACACGGCAGAGAAGTTCGGTGCAATGATCCGCACGGGTAAGGAAGGTGGGCTTGTTCACGGCTTCCCGGATGTTTACGAGTCGTATTCGCCTGATATTGATGTTTGGAATAATCTGCCGTCAACATTCAGCTATGACACAAAGGTGCTGCGTGACGGAGAATATTATCTCACTGCACCGGGAGTTGACTACGATGCCCAAAAGGGCGTTGCCTCGGTAACGCTTGTCCCGGGTGAAGAAAAGACACTTGTTTTCGCGTTTGGTAAGGGTGATGTGACCGATTTTGATTACGAAGCTGAAAAGGCAAAGACAATTGCGGCATGGAAGACTGAACTTGCAAAAATCACAAAGCTTCCCGAGAGCATCAAGTCAAACGCCGAGATCTATAAAACTATACAGCACCTCACCGTTCAGATGCTTCAGTGCTTCTGCACCTCTGTGGGCACGAACAATCTTTATCCGAGACAAGGTGGACTTCAGCGTCAGATCTGGACAGGTGAAGCCTGGATGATGATTGAAGCGATGTGTCGTATTGGTGATTTCAGAGATTACACGGATCCGGTTCTCGAGCTGTATTTTGGTACATTCCAGCAGGAAAACGGCGAGATGGTTCCGTTTGGCATCAGTTGGGCAATGGCGACCGCAACGGTGCTGTTCACTTTTGCAAAATGCGCTATGACCGCAGGCAGAGAGATATGGGACAAGTATAGTGCTAAGGCTTACAAGGCGTTTGAATGGATAGCTGCAAAGAGAGTTGCCGAAGATTATACGGATGAAAAGGGGAATCCTATTCTTAAAGGACTTTTCCCACCGCTTCGTTCATGTGACGACGAGCTTGTATTCCAGTCATGGTCGGGTACGGATATACACAATCTGATAGGTCTTGAAGCGTACCTTGAGGCGGCAGAATTTTTCGGGGATGTAAGCGTAGGCGTTATTCGCAAGGAATATGAGGATTATCTCGAAACACTTCGCGGATATTGGAGAGGTATTCTTGAAACTGCAGGCGACAGCGATGAAATCGAGGTTCCGATATCGCTCACGATTCCTCCGGAGGTTATGTTTGAAAAATATGCATTCTCTATTCTTGCAGGACAGGTATTCTCGAGCGGTATTGGAGAAGCGAAGGATGCAGAGCGTGTTATCAAGAATCATATCAGACTCGGACGCAAGAGAGGTGGTCTCTACTGGCGTATGAAGGACTCAAGAAATGACGGCTCGGCAAAATACAATCTTGATGAAAACGGCAAATGTGTCGTCTGGTACGTTTGCAACGACGAATACTGGTGGTTCAAGCACTTTATGAATGTAAACGACCGTGAGCGTGCCGAGGAGATCATTCGCGATAACTTCAATTTTGCGATGACGGATGAATACTATATGCTCGAGCGTTACAATCAGCGTGATCCTTATTTCTGCCCATGGATGCCCAATGCCTCCGCCAACGGAAGAACGATCAATATGCTGCTTGATTTTTACGGATAAAGAATATGGAGCTGTCTCTTGAAAAACAGGGACAGCTTGTTTTTTGCGCAGGTGAATTGGAGATTATCTACCTTAAGGCGCTCCCTTTGGGAGAGCTGTCGAGAGAAGCGAGACTGAGAGGGGAAATTATAGAGAGCCCTCTCCGTCACGTCGTTCCTCCGTGACACCTCTCCCATGGGGAGAGGCTTTTATATACAAACTCCAATTTACCGTGGAATTTCAACAGTATCCTCATGCCTGAAAATCTCACCCGTGAAGAAAGTGCAAAAAATAAGGACGAATAGTGCATTGACTTTTGTTATGGTTTGTTTTATAATTAAAATAGATAGGTAGTATTGTCTGCTATCTTGCTTTTGAAAAAATTCAAGGAGAAAATGATTATGTATACAGAATGGCAGCGTCCACAGACGACAAGACGTTATATTCATCCGCCGAAGGCTGAGAGAATGTTTACTATCTGGAAAGAGGGAAAAATTGTTTTCGGCGAAACGACCGAGCCGATTACAGCACGTTACGAGAAAATAATTTCGTGTGGCATATGGTTTACCGATGGCGATGGAAATTCTTCCGATTTCCGTACGGCAGAGAATATTTTGCGAGAGGACGGTATTCCCGTTCACGGGCTTAAAAATAAGCTTGGCGAGATGGACTATGAAATTGAGTGCTTCTCAAGCTTTGAAAGATGCCCTACCTGTTACATAAAGGTTAGCGTAAAAAATAATTCTGCAGATGCCAAGAAATTTGGTTTCCTGCTCCGCACCGGAAGAGAAGACGCACTTATCCTCGATGCACCGGACGTTTATGCACCGTATAATCCCGATGTTGCCGTTTGGAAAGCACTTCCGTCAACATTCAGCTATGACGGTGAGGTATTCCGTGACGGTGAATATTATCTTACGGCGCACGGCTTCGAATGGGACGCTGAAAAGGGAATTGCCGCGGTTAAAATCGAGCCTGCAAAAGAAAAAACATTTGTGCTTGCTCTCGGTAAGGGCGAAGCCGCTGATTTTGACTATGATGCAGAGATGGAAAAATCTATCAACTCATGGCTTCTTGAACTCGCAAAGATCAATAAGCTTCCCGAAAGTATAAAATCAAATCCCGAGTTTGTGAAGACGATACAGCATCTTACGATCCAAATGCTTCAGTGCTTCAGCATGGCTGTCGGAAGCGACAATCTTTATCCCCGTCAAGGAGGACTTCAGCGCCGTATCTGGACGGGTGAAGCCTGGATGATGATTGAGGCGATGTGCCGTATCGGTGATTTCAGCGATTATCTTGATCCCGTAATGGAGCTTTATTTTAACGAATTCCAGACCGAAAGCGGCGAAATGGTGCCTTTTGGTATCAGTTGGGCAATGGCGACTGCGACGGTGCTTTTCACCTATGCGAAATATGCGATGAGTGTCGGAAAAGCGGTATGGGATAAGTACAGCGAGAAGGCATTCAAGGCTTCTGAGTGGATTCGAAACACACGTGTAAAGGAAGATTATCGTGACGATAAGGGCTGTCTCATTCTGAAAGGTCTGCTTCCTCCGCTTCGTTCGTGTGACGATGAGCTTGTGTTCCAGGGCTGGACTGTAACCGATGCAAGTAATCTTTTCGGACTCGAAGCATATGTTGAAGCGGCTGAATATTTCGGGGATGTTCATGCGAAAGAGATCCGCGATGGATATGAGGATTATCTTAACGATGTCCGCGGTTATTGGAACGAGATTGTCGCAAAAGCAGGCGATAGCAATGAGATTGAAGTCCCTTATGCGATCACCATCCCGAATGAGGAGCTTCATGAGAAATTCTTCTTCAGAGTTTCGGGCGGCAGAATCGTTTATGCGGTTGATGCGAAGCGTGAGGATGCCGAGCGCGTTTTAAATCAGTACAAGAGCTGCGGACGTATAAAGGGTGGACTTTACGGAAGAATGAAGGATATCAGACGTGACGTTTCGGTTGGCTCGGGCGCATACAACCTTGACGAAAACGGCAAATGTGTTGTATGGTATGTCTGCAGCGACGAATATATGTGGTTTAAGACGTTTATGCGTTGGGGAGACCGCGAGCGTGCAGAGGAGATCATCCGCGATAATTTCAAGTTTGCGATGACGGATGAATACTATATGCTGGAGCGTTACAACCAGCGTGATCCTTACTTCGGCCCGTGGATGCCGAATGCTTCCGCCAACGGAAGAACTATTAATATGCTGCTTGATTTTTACGCATAAAAATACGGAGCTGTCTCAATTGATTGCGAGATAGCTTCGATTCTTTTGGAAACGTACGGTAAATTATAGTTTATGCGTGAGCCCTCATCAGTCGAGCGAGGCTCGACAGCTTCTCCCAGGAGAAGCCTTTGGGTAAGATTTCATGCATCAAATATATGCGCTGACTACTTCAAAGCCTTCCCTCGGGGGAAGGTGGCACGTCGTAAGACGTGACGGATGAGGGCTTCACCGCTAAACTATAATTTATCACTGTTTTCATAAAATGCAAAATAAAAAAAGCACGCCTTTTACGACGTGCCTTTTGGAGCTGCTAATCAGAATCGAACTGATGACCTCATCCTTACCAAGGATGCGCTCTACCAACTGAGCCATAGCAGCGTGATGGCGACCGAGATGGGGTTCGAACCCACGACCTCTAGCGTGACAGGCTAGCGTTCTAACCAGCTGAACTACCCGGCCATGTCTCATCACAACCAATATTATAACATAACTGAATCTGTTTGTCAATAGCTTTTTTCAAAAAATCGAAAAATTTTAATATAAATAAATTTCCAAAGTAAGCCTCGGCTTGAATCTGCGCAAAACTTATTTTGGAATAGTTATTTGAGTTTCAGGGAAGCTCATCTCTTAGGATATTTTTGTGCAGTATCGTCTGCATATTGACATTTGAAAGCGGAAAGTGTATAATTATAATTAATGAAGATTGCAGGAGATTTATATGACACAGGATTGGTTACATCGCGAAAGAATGCTTCTCGGAGATGAGGCGGTTTCGCGGCTTGAAAATAAAACTGTACTTTTATTCGGTGTTGGCGGCGTTGGCAGTTATGCACTTGAAGCTATTATACGTGCAGGTATCGGAGGTGTCGCGCTTGTTGACAATGACACTGTATCGCTGACGAACATTAACCGCCAGCTCATTGCGGACACAACCACGGTCGGACGACTTAAAACGGAAGTTGCCGCAGAGCGTGCACGTGCGATAAATCCTGATATACGTGTTACACGGTACGATGTTTTTGCAAGTGGCGACAATATTCCGTCGATTATTGATGAAACACGTCCCGATTATATCATTGACGCAATTGACACGGTAAGTTCAAAGCTTGCGATAATATTCGCCGCAAAGGAACGTGACATTCCCGTGATATCGTCAATGGGGACAGGCTCAAAGCTTGATCCGACGCGGCTTCGTATCGTTGATATAACAAAAACGCACACTTGTCCGCTTGCAAAGGTGATACGCATTAAGCTGCGTGAGATGGGAATTGCTCACTGCGAGGTGTTATTTTCCGATGAAGTGCCGATGAAAGCGTCATGTGCGAGTGAGCTTGAGGGACAGACAACACGTCACATTCCCGGTTCGATCTCGTTTGTTCCGTCCGCGGCAGGGTTGATAATTGGTGGTCACGTGGTGAAAAAATTAGCAGGAATTGAATGAAAAAGAGCTGTCTCGATGTGATTTTGAGACAGCTTCTGTGTTTTATTGTTTCTGCGAATTCTTCATTTATATAATCACCGCGCCGCCGTAATCGGTCGGTGTGCCGCTAAGACAAACAACATCGTAACCGTTCTTTTTAATAAAGCCGACAATCTCACGTCCGTCCGGATGCAGGGATATGTCGCCGAAGAAATATACTGTTTTTCGCGTCTTATCAACAAAAGATGCTCCGCCGATAAAACCGTATTTGCATCCATCAAGTGCGATATGTCCGCTTGAAATAATGAACACCTTTATTCCTTGCGCCGCTATGCTCGTTCCAATGCCGATATCGGCAGTTATCGCGGCGTTATCGAGTGCGAGAGTTGAACAGCGTGCGTAACCTTGTCTCACCGATACGAAGGTGTAACCGCTTTTTTTTGCATAATCGGTAACGGACGCCGAAATGCTTTTTTCTTTTACGAAAAGCTTGTCACCGATCACGAGCGCGTTGAATTTTGTGTCGGTCGGATATTCACCGTACGGAAAATCGTCTGTTTCGGTGAAATTATGTGCTATTTCCACGGGGAGGCTTTTTATATATTCACGGTTTGCGATGTATACTTTGCCGTCTGTGAAAATCAACGTGTCCGCGTGTGTGTTTACAATTTTATTAAGACGTTTATCGGACGGAAGCGAGATCGGTGTGAAGCCGCAATTTTTGAGCTCCTCTGCATATTTTTGATGCGCAGGAGCACCGAGAAGAATATATGGCATGATTTTCACCTCTTTGGGAAAGATATTTGATAACAGAAAAAGCCCGTGCATTGCACAGGCCTTCTCGATAATTTAAACTCAGACAGCTCTGGTTACCTTGCCGGAACGCAGGCAGCGAGAGCATACGTTAACGGTCTTGGGAGTGCCGTTTACGATAGCCTTAACACGTCTGATGTTAGGCTTCCAAGTTCTGTTGGTCTTACGATTGGAATGCGAAACTGCAAGACCGAACTGTACTGCTTTTCCGCAGATGCTGCACTTTGCCATGATTATTACCTCCGATTATTAAAGCCGCCATGTGGGTTTGAGCATGGCGATGCTGATTCATAACTAACAACGACTATTATAACACATTTATTTTAAAATTGCAATAGACTTGGCAAAAGTTTTTTAAAAAAATCCGGTTTTTTCAAGTTTTGTCGCTACAAGGCCGGCTTTTTTATTGGCTTTTGGTAAAACGTCACAAAAAAATGTGTGTGCTGAAAAAATATTTTTTGACGGCGAACGTGAAAAATTTGACAATACCACTTGAAAACATTTAATTTTTGTAGTAATATATTTAGTAGTGATAAAATATACTTAATTTCACAGATTTCATTTTGAAAGGAGTCATAATCATGACACTCAAGCTTAACGATAAATATATAAAGGATTTTCTCGCTGCGGAGGACCTTGCAGGAATTGAGCCTGCAGTGAAGTGTGCGATTTCGCAGGTTAAAAACAAGAACGGACTCGGTAACGACTTCCTTGGCTGGGCCGATCTTCCCGTCAATTATGATAAGGAAGAATTTGCACGCATCAAGGCTGCGGCAGAAAAGATCAAGAAGTCCTGTGACATTCTCGTTGTCATCGGTATTGGCGGTTCTTACCTCGGTGCACGTGCGGCAATTGAATTTGTAAAGAGCCCGATCTATAACGAAAAGAAAAAGGACACTCCCTCGGTATACTTTGCAGGAAACAATATCAGCTCGTCTGCACTTGCCGAGCTTATTGAGCTTTGCGAGGGTAAGGACATTTGCGTTAACGTAATCTCGAAGTCGGGAACGACCACAGAGCCTGCGGTTGCTTTCCGTATCTTCCGTGAGCTGCTTGAAAAGAAGTACGGCGAGGACGGTGCTAAGGAGCGTATCTTTGTTACAACCGACAAGGCACGCGGCACTCTCAAAGCATTTGCGACCGAAAAGGGTTACGAGACATTTGTTGTTCCGGACGATGTTGGCGGACGTTACTCGGTACTCACCGCAGTAGGTCTTCTTCCCATCGCGGCGGCAGGCTGTGACATTGATGCTATGATGGCAGGTGCGGCGGCTGCACGTGAGGCTTATTCTTCGGATACAATTGAAAGTAACGATGCGGCAAAATATGCGGCTCTTCGTAACATTATGTACAGAAAGGGCAAGACCACAGAAATTCTCGTTTCCTATGAGAACGCAATGCTCATGATGAACGAATGGTGGAAGCAGCTTTATGGCGAATCCGAAGGTAAGGACAACATGGGTATTTTCCCGGCGTCTGTTATCTTCTCAACAGATCTCCACTCTCTCGGTCAGTACATCCAGGAGGGAAGACGCAATCTCTTTGAAACTGTCATCAATATCGAAAAGTCAAATGATACCGTTATCATTCCGAACGACCCTGCGAATATCGACGGACTCAACTTCTTATCCGGAGAGGAACTTCACAAGGTTAACAGCGCAGCGATGAATGCAACTCTGCTTGCTCATGTTGACGGCGGCGTTCCGAATATCGTGCTTGATCTCAAGGACAGAAGCGAATATTCCTTCGGCTGGCTGGTTTACTTCTTTGAGCTTGCCTGCGCGATCTCCGGATATACGCTCGGTGTCAATCCCTTTAACCAGCCCGGCGTTGAGGCTTACAAGAAGAATATGTACGCGCTTCTCGGCAAGCCCGGCTATGAGGCTGAAAAGGCAAAGCTTGAGGCAAGAATGTCGAAATAAGTTTTGTCAATAAATTCGTCGGTTGTGCCAAGTATTTATCATAGATTTGTACAAGTTGTAAAAACTTTGCGAAATCGTACATTTTGTTTATAAATCCTCTTGAAATTTTTGAGGTTTTAGTGTAAAATATAAGTAGAAACAAACAACTTGGTATAATCACCATAAATTCAAGGAGGATTCACATTATGTTAAAGTTAATTATCGGCGTTAAAGGTACAGGCAAAACAAAGCATCTTATCGAGATGGTCAACACCGCTTCTGCGCAGTCTAACGGTTCTGTTGTCTGCATAGAAAAGGGAACAAAGCTGACCTATGACATTAAGCCGACCGCTCGCCTTATTGATACCGAACAGTACGGAATCTGCGATGGACAGTCGCTCTTCGGATTCTTTGCCGGAATTATTGCAAGCAACCACGATATCACCGATATCTATATCGATTCCGCGCTCAAGATCTGCAACAATGATCTCGAAAGCTTCGACAAGCTCTGCAACGAGGTTAACGCTCTTGTTGAAAAGTACGGCATTCACTGCACGATGACAGCATCTCTTGCTGCTGATGCTGCAACTGATACAATCAAGAAGTATCTCTAATAGAATACATTAAGTTAAGAAATTGCCGCAAATCGTTGGTTTGCGGCATAATGTTGGTTATCATTGTTTTATGATGACCCGAAATCAAACATTTATTTTGGAGAACAGAAATGAACAGATTTATTAAAGGCGCTGCACTCGGACTTGCGCTTGTTCTTTCATCAGCGGCGTTTTTCGGATGTCAGTCAAAAGCTGATATTTCCGAGGAATTTGAATTTGTAACCGGTGTTTCAGATAAGGCTCTGAGCATTAATGAGGGAGAGATCCTCGTTAATGAAACGGTTACCGCAGAAAAAGATATTGAGGGCGTTGTGCAGAGCAAGGACATTGAGACTTACATTACCTTCTCAAATGGTCCCGAAGCTCCGGATTTTGAACTTCAAAGAACCGAAGTGCTAGCTGCTAGTTCAGATGTTATTTCGGAGTATACCTTTGTCAAGAGCGGCGAAACGATGCTTGAGCTTTTTGACGGTGTCGGTGACTATGCGACAGAAGCTCCTGATATCTATGAGTCGTTTGCTATTGATTTTGGCACCGATGAGATCTCAGAGCTTGAGGTTACCGGCGCTGAGAAGGGTAACGACTGCTATATGATGACAATGACATCTGAATATGCCGACAAGCTTGATGCGGAGTCGGACGGTGCGAAGTTTGACTGCACATCGGTTGTGATTTGCTATTATATTGATTCGCTTGATCGCTTGACCAAACGTACCTGTGAAATAACATATACACTCACTGCAGACGGTGAATCACAGACGGTTACCAGATTCATTGATTCGAAAATTCATTAATAAAGATCGTCAGCTCACGATAAAAAGTGGGCTGACTTTTTTTCGGCAAATTTCTGCATAATGTAAAACATTTTGCACATTTGTATCAGAAATGTGCGTATTTTTATGTTGGGTATTGACAAACCGGCGATGATATGATATAATATAATTTGTGGTGATTTGCGCGAGGAACCCGAGTGCGTAATTTACCGTGCAGTGCAGCAGCCCCGAATGCGTTTGCGCTGTATAATTATGGAAAGGTTTGACATGGCGTATGAAAACTAAAGTACCGCATAATGTTTTGACCATCTCGGAGATGACAAAAAGGCCCAATAAAATATGCGCAGAGACTATTGATGTTGATAATCTGACGCTGACGGACGATGTTATAAAAAAACTGCGAATGAGTAGAAGTATGTTCAATAAAACTACATATATTCAAATACTTTGCGGCGGCGTTCGATATAATGTTGAGGGCGTTGACCGCATGAAAAACGGAAAATACCGTATCACGCTCATTTCTCAAAATTTCCATGCGACTCTATACGGATATAAGGATGAGCAGGTGAAGCTGGCAAAGCTCTCGCCGATACCTTGATGCACGGACGTTAAAATATATGGGAACAGGCTTTGTCGGTCTGTTCCTTATCTTTGTAATGAGATAACAGTAATTTTTGTGTTCACCGAAAATAAGATTTTGCCTTTCCATGTATAAATTCATTTTCCGCAGTTAACAATATTACCAAACCGACGGTAACTTAACTGATTATAGTCGAAAAATTGAAAGGTTGGTAATAATACATGGAAAAAAAGGCAAAGAAAATTTCAATCAACATGGTGATTTATCTTCTGCTCGCGGCGATGTTTATTGCGGTGATTGCGGTTTCGATCTTTACAACTGCATCAAAGCGCAGAGGCGAAAATCCCGACACAACTTTATCCGATTCTCTTGGTGAGGATGATACAACACTTCCGCGCGAAAGCGAAACAAAAAAGCCTGAGCGTACACCGGCGACATCTGACACTGCAGCCCCCGGAGAAACGACCGCAGGCACTGACAAGAACAAGCCTGCATCAAAAGATACCGAGGAAGATATTGCAGTCGGAACGGAGCTTCGGTATTTTGTTATACCGGTTGTCGGAAGTGTTTCAAAAACCTTTGAGGTGGACATCCCCGTTTACTCGCTGACGATGAACGATTACCGTGCACACACCGGCGTTGACATTGCCGCAGCGCTTGGCAGCGAGGTCGTTACGGCATCAAACGGCACTGTTTGCAAGGTGTGGAACGATCCTCTCATGGGACGCTGTATCATGGTTGATCACGGGGATGACATTTATACAACGTATATGAACCTTTCCGTTGAATCGGGTTCTGAACTTGATGTCGGAGCGAAAGTTTCTATGGGACAGGCGATCGGTACGATTGGCGAGAGTGCACTGATTGAAATTGCGGAGGAGCCGCATCTTCATCTTGAAATGAAGGTTGACGGTGATTATGTAAATCCGCTTGAATATATGGGTGTCAGTGCCGAACAGGATATGGCTTACGAGTATTGACGTAAAGTTATATAAAAAGAGCTGTTTTGCCGATAATGCAGACAGCTCTTTGGTTTATGCGGTAAATTAGAGTTTGGCGGAGAAGCCCTCATCCGTCACGTCTTACGACGTGCCACCTTCCCCCAAGGGAAGACTTTGGAGTTGATTTGTGCGTGAAAACGAAATATTGGATGAAAACTCTTTATAAAGTATCATTGAATTTTGTTTTGCGTCACAGAGTTACCAAAAGGCTTCCCTTGGGGGAGAGCTGTAAAAGATTGCTTCGCAACTTTACTGATGAGGGCACTTCTCGGATGAGGGCACACTAACCTATAATTTACACCCCACTGCATACATAACTGCATCACTCACATCTCAGAGTGACGGCGACAACTTCCGGATTGTTATTGATTCTGAAAGGGAAGCTGGCGTTTCCGAGTCCGCGGCTGATTACGAGGTTTGTATTTTCAACCTTATGAACGCCTGCGGTGTATTTTGGGAATAAGCCTTGTCCCGGAGCGTAAAGTCCGCCGATGAAGGGAAGTCTGAACTGTCCGCCGTGTGCGTGTCCCGAGAAAACAAGATCATAATTTTTGTTTGCGTAAAGCTCTATCATATCGGGACGGTGCGCTAAGAGAACGGTATATTCTTCGCCGACGGGCGGCAGCTTGTCAAGCTCGATCTCGATAATTTCTTTTGCCTTTTTGACGGCATCTTTTCCTGTTATAACTCTGGCATCGTCAATTCCGACGAGTGTTATATAATCGTCAGAGTTATATAAACGCACGCTTTCGCCGCGAAGCACGGTGACTCCGACATTCTCAAGTGAATTTGCGGTGGATTCAAAATCATCATTGTCGATTTCATGATTACCCGAAACAAAATATGTCGGTGCGATCAAGGCTGCTGACTTTGCAAAATCTATTCCGACAGATTCGTCATTGTATCTCGTGTCAATAAGGTCACCTGTTATAACTATTATGTCGGGCTCGATACCCTCAAGCATATCAATAAGCTTTTGATTGTTTTTTCCAAACTCGGCACAGTGCAGGTCGGAGATGTGCGCGATGCGGTAACCGTCAAAGCTTTCGGGAAGTTTACCTGACGAAACTGTCAGCTCTGTTATGCCGACGTTACTGTTACCGTGTATTACATAAATCGCGAATATTATCAGGAGTACCGCAACTACGACCAAAAGCGGCTTTGGTATTCTTTTTTGTAGCTTCATTTTTTACCTCGTATAAATAGTATTAAAGGAGAATTGCATATGCAAAATAAAAATGAGAAAATAAAATCTGTGCTCTATGAGACGGGCATTGTTATACTTGGTTCCGTACTTTTTTCGCTTGCGCTGAATATGTTTATTCTGCCGGCAAACATCGTGCTTGGCGGTATGACCGGTATTGCAACCGTTATTAATATGTTTTTCGGAACGCCTGTCGGTATTATGATAATTATTCTGAATATACCGCTTATTATCGCTAACACATATTTTTTCGGTACAGGTTTTCTTCGCCGCACTGTCATAGGCGTTGCCGCGACCTCTGTTGCAACCGATATTTTAGTTTTTTTTCCGATAACGACGACCGATCCGCTTATATGTGCAATTCTCGGCGGTGCTGTGATGGGTGCCGGTGTCGGTTTCATGATGACGCGCGGATATACAACGGGCGGAACTGATCTTATAGCTTGTCTTGTTAAGCTGAAGCTGAAGCGCGCGTCGATGGGTAGTATCATAACCGTTGCCGATATAGCGATAATTTTGGGCGCATCATTTTTCACAAAGGATCTAAGCGGTATATTTTATTCGCTGATATGCACATGGGCTGCAGGGAAGGCGCTCGATTTTGTTATTTCCGGTTCACGCCGTGCAGGTCAGGCATTTATTATAACCGATAAGCCCGACGGAATTGTGAAGCTGATTTTCGAGCGTCTTGACCGAGGTGCAACTGTACTCGAAGCAACAGGCGCTTATACGGGGGACGCGAAAAAGGTTGTTATGTGTGTCGTTCCGAAAAAGGAAATGTTCTTTCTAAAGCAGTTGGTTAGCGAATGTGATCCGCAGGCATTTGTTATAATTGCCGACGCATCAGAGGTCAGCGGTGAGGGCTTTCACTCTCACGCTATCGGTGAATCCAAAACAAATTCATGATATGACTTAATTATACATCCGTTTTTATTTGATGTCAAGCGAGGAATGTCGATAAAGATTAAAATTAACAAAATCGACCTTGTGTTATTTATATGGATACAGTATAATAATATATAAGTCATAATATTATTTGGGGAAAGGATGATAAAGATGAAGATCATCCCGCAAACATATAGTTTCGCAAAGCGCACTCAAAGCTGCGCGGTTTTGTGATATGTCATATAAAAATAACCGCTCACCGCACAGCGGTATTGATGAAACGTATTGGAACGGACTTGATAACACTGCCAAGCTGTTTCCGTCCATAACCACGACTCGTTCACCGAATGTCTTTCGCCTCAGTGCGGTGCTTTTTGATGAGGTTGAACCGCAGGCACTTCAAACGGCTCTTGAAAAGGCAATTGCGATAATGCCTGCCTTTGCGCTTAAATTGCATCGCGGCTTGTTTTGGTATTATTTTGACGTGAATGATGAGCGCCCGATCGTTACAATGGAACACACATATCCGTGTGCACCGATTTACCGTGCAGGCGAGAAAGGCTTTTTGTTTCGCGTTACGTATTATCACAAGCGGATAAATCTTGAAATGTATCATGCGCTGGCGGACGGTATGGGCGCTGTCAGCTTTATGCGCGTTTTGATTTACTGTTATTTTAACGTGATAAGCGGCAGTGAGGTTCCCGAGGAGCATATACGCCGTGAATCCGATGAGGCGGCAAGGGATTTTGGCGAGGACAGCTTTGTTATAAACTGTGAGGAATGCGCGCAGTCCGGTGAAAAAGCCGTGCGCGATCCGGATGCGTATCGTCTTGGCGGATTTCAGTATGACGGAACTCGCCTTGGCGTTACGTGTGCGTATATACCGACGCCGGCTTTGTTAGGTCTTGCAAGAGAGCAGGGGGCATCGCTGAGTGAATATATAACTGCGCTGCTTATTTTTTCTATTTTCAATACGTCATACAGGCGCTCATCAATGAAGCGTCCGATAACTATAAGCATACCCGTGAATCTTCGCGGAATGTTTACGTCCAATACACTGCGAAACTTCTTCGGGCATATGAATGTTGGTGTTCTGCCCGGACGTGATGTGTCGTTTGAGGATATTTTATCGGCGGTAAAGGAACGCTTTTCAAAATGTTTGACGCGTGAATATTTTGAACGTCAAATTGTTTCGCACGTTAAGATTGAGCGCATACCCGGCGTGAAGTTCGTTCCGATATGGCTTAAAAATCTGATAATGCGAGGCTTTTACAAGTCTTCGGAAAAGCGTCACACGTTGACTTTTTCAAACCTTGGAAGAATCACTCTGCCTACGATAGTCGCAGATCGAGTTGAACGCTTTGAGGCTTACATCGGCGGTTCGGAAACTCATGTTAAAAAGGCATCGCTCTGCTCATACGGTGACAATCTCACGCTTGCGTTTTCTTCAACCGTTGACGACAATTCGCTCGAACAGTTTTTGCTTTCATATTTAGCTTCGCAGGGAATAGAGATAACCGTTTCTTCAAATGAAACTCCGCCGCCTGCCAAAAAAGCGAAAGCGAAGCCCTCAAAAGAAGAAAAATCAAGAGTGAAGGCTGCGAAAAAAGCTGTAAGGGCAGAAAAGAAGGCGGCGAAAAAATTAAAAAAGGAGAAAAAATGAGATTTTGTGCTCATTGCGGCGTAAAGCTTGCAAACGATAATCCGAAATGCCCGCTTTGCGATATGGAAACCGAAAAAATCGACGATGCTTTTTCGCTCGATTATCCACATATAAAAAGCCGTTTCACGCGCGGATTGCTTATTAAGCTGATAAGCTTTATGGCGGCGGTTTTCTGCATAGCGAGCTTTATGATCGATCATCTTGTTCCAACGGGAAATCCGTGGGCGTTTATAACGATTGCTGCGATTGTTTATATTTGGATAAGCGCAATGAACCTTTTGCGGCACACGCCAAATCCTGCTTCAATTGCACTGTGTCAATTATTCTGCATTGGCGGACTTGTGTTTTTTATTGATTTTTTCACGGGATTTCACCGTTGGTCGACAAACTTCGTAATTCCGTTTCTCATCATTGCGGCGGCACTTGCAACAACACTTATGATAGTTATCCGCCCCATGCGATACCGTGCTTTTACGATATATCAGTTTGTAATTGCGGCTCTCGGAGCTTTGTCGGTTCTTCTATGGGTGTTCGGATGGTCGGAGATTGAATGGCCTGTGGTTACGGCGGCAGGTGTATCAACGCTCTGTTTTGCAACGATGCTTGTGTTCTCATACCGCAGAACACGGCATGAGCTTAAAAAGCGTTTTCATGTGTAAATCTATTTTAGTTTAAAGGAGAATATAAAAATGGTACAAATCGAAATGGCAGACGGCGGCATCATCAAAATCAAACTCTATCCAGATGTTGCGCCGATCACCGTGGCAAACTTTGAAAAGCTCGTTAAGGAAGGCTTTTACGATGGACTCATCTTCCACCGTGTTATAAACGGCTTTATGATTCAGGGCGGCGATCCCACCGGTACAGGTATGGGCGGTTCTCCCGACAATATCAAGGGTGAGTTTGCATCAAACGGTGTTACCAACAATTTAAGCCACACGCGCGGCACAATCTCAATGGCACGTTCGATGGTCAAGGACAGCGCAAGCTCGCAGTTCTTTATTGTACATGAGGATTCGACCTATCTTGACGGCGAGTATGCGGCGTTCGGTATTGTCACCGAGGGTATGGAAGTTGTTGACCGTATCGCAGGTGTTGACACCGATATGCGCGACAAGCCTATTCACGATGTTGTTATGGCTAAAGTGACGCTTATCCCTGACGAAGAATAATAAAATCGGGAGCTGTTTTTATGAACGGCTCCTTTTTGTGTAGGAAAAGCACGTTTTTTCAACTCCCAATTATCTTATGTGTTCCCTCTGATATTCGGCACATGAAAGCCTCCCTCCGAGAGGGAGGTGGCGCGCGAAGCGTGACGGAAGGAGCCTGCGAAAAGACGACATTTACCCGGGAACACATCGTCGGACCGGGGCTTTTTCAAAAAAGCCGCGTACTCCTTCCGTGTATTTCCTTTTTTTAGCGAAATAAAAAACATCGACGGTATTTCACGCCGATGCCTTGCTTTATGCTTTGCGAAGCTCTGTTTCGAGCCAGATGACGCCGTATTCAAACGCATCGTAAAGTCCTTTTTTCATATCGAACTTTACAACCTTTTTATCCTCCGTGCTCTGAATCTGAACGAGTACCTGATCGGGGACTTCCTTGTCTCCGACTTTCTTTGTTGACATTATTCCGAGAAAGAGGATGTATTTGTCATCCATATTTCCGTAGCAAATCTGATTTCCCTCGCGGACAAGCGGTTTGCCGCGATACATTATATATTTATCTTTATCGAGTATGCTCATCGTCGTTCCTCCTGTGTGATATAATTACTACATAAATTTTAGCATATTTTTTCAGCCAATTATACATATAAATTGTAAATTATATTAATAAAATTAAAATTTGCCGCTTAATTTTTCCTCTTTTGCATATAATGATTGACAATATGCGTATTTTGGAGTATAATATTGGAGTATAATATTTAGGTAAGAAACTTAAAACATTACTCTTTTTTGTGAGGTATGAAATGAAATCAAATAAAATAAAAAATATACTTTGTCTCATAATTCTTTCTCAGATGCTTTTAGCTGCATCCTGCGGTGAGGCAGAGACCGGAAATGATACCGATGCGTCGGGTAACGGTCCGTTTGACGTTGTAACCGTCGCTCCTCCGGAAACTTCTGACACAACCGCCGAACCGGAGACCGAGCCGGAACCGGAAACGACCGAAGAGCCTGATCTTAATGAGCCCGAAATAATCAATCCGCTGACTGGTCTTGAAGCCGAGGCTGACTTTGAAAACCGCCGTCCGCTTGCGATAATGATAAACAACATCAGAGTTGCAACGCCCCAGGAGGGTATTTCGTATGCCGATATCATGTATGAATGTATCGTTGAGGGCGGTCAGACACGCCTTATGATGGTAGTCTCCGATTACGAGAACCTGCCGGTTGTCGGTTCGGTGCGCTCATCCCGTGAATACTATCTTGATTTTGCTGCAAATCATAATGCGATCTATATGCACGCAGGCGGAAGTACACAGGCATATAAGGAAATCAAGGCACGCGGAGTCAATAATCTTGACGGCGTTAACGACAATGCAATATCCTACAGATGCTTCTACCGCGACAATTGGAGAATGAGCAACATGGGATATGAGCACAGTCTTATGACGACCGGCGAAAAGATTGTTGCCGGACTTGAATATAAGAAATACAACACCGAGCTTGCCGAGAATTTTGATTCTCCGCTTGATTTTGTACCGTATGGTTCGCCTCGTATTCCCGAGGGCGGTGACGCTTCTTATCTCAAGGTTGTTTATTCCTATTCGCATCAGCCGTACTTTGAATACAACGCGGCAAAGAATGTATATTACCGTTGGCAGTTCCTTGGCGACAAGCATATGGACAACACTGCCGGAGTGCAGATCTCGTTTGACAATATAATCGTTCTTTACTGCCCGACCACAAGCACAAATGATTCATATAAGCATATGGACGTTACAACGACCGGAAGCGGCGAGGGTTACTATCTTTACGGCGGAAAATACGAGAAGATCACCTGGGAAAAGACAACCGAAGACACGCCCGTCAAGCTTTACAGTGAGGCAGGCGAGGAGCTTCGCGTAAACCGCGGAAAAACCTTCTTCCAGATTTGCACCGAGGCGATGAAGGACTCAACGGTTATTAATTGATAATATTTATTTCTTAATGTCACCGTTTGTGCGAAGCCTTTCGCGAACGAAGTGTCGCTTTAACATCTTGGCGTTAAACGGAATCAGCGGATAAAGATAATTGCGTTTGCCGTTAACGGTTTTGTTGCAGGCGGCAAGGATGACTATAAGGACGATTCCGATGATATAGCCGATGAGTCCGCCTATCGCGGTTGTGGTGAGAAGCAGTACACGCATGAACTTGAACGCATAACCGAGCTCATAGCTTGACTGCGAAAAGTTTGCGATTGCAACAAATGCCATATAAACGATAACCTCGGGGACAAACCACCCGATCTGTACTGCAAAATCACCGAGTATCAGTCCGCCGACAACGCCGAATGTGTTGTTGAGTGAGTTTGGCGTGTTCATTGAAGCAAGCTTCAGTCCGTCGAGCGCAAGCTCCACTATATAAAGCTGCAGGAGAATCGGCATATTACATTCCATGTCGACAAGGATGAAATCGAGCCAATCGGGTATCCATTCAACATGGGTGATAAGAAGATACCATGTCGGCGTTAAGAGGAGTGTCAGCGCGAAGACGAGATAACGTAAAATTCGCAGATATGAGCCTGTTAATGGGGGAAGATAATAATCGTTTGTGTCCTCCATGAAATCAAAGAGGCAGGTTGGCAGTATCATTGCTTCGGGTGAGGTGTCCGTCAGGACGATTACGCTTCCCTCAAGCAGATGTGCGGCGGCATTGTCGGGACGCTCCGTATAACGAAATTTCGGGAACGGATTATACCAGCCCTGATGCAACAGACATTCCGCAAGGCTTTGCTGACCGAGCGTGAGTGCGTCCGCTTTCACCGATTTTATTCTGGCGATCAGATTTTTGACATATTCAGCATCCGCTTCACCGTCTATATAGGCAACAACAACGTCTGTTTTCGAGGTTTCACCGATCGTGATGCGCTCAAAGGTGAGGCGAGGGTCGCGTATACGGCGGCGGATAAGCGTGGAATTTTGTTTTATTGTTTCGGTGAAGCTGTCATGTGCTCCGCGCAGTACACGGTCATTTTCCGACTGACTTACGCTTCGCATAGGATAGATTCGCGTGTCGATTGTTATTCCAACCGAGTCGATTGAATCAATGATTATACCGACAGTACCGCTCATGACGGCGTAAATGAACTGTTCGGGATCACGCTGTACCGTTGCCTCTGTGTGAGGAAGATGACGTGCGGCGAAGCTTTCGGCATCGTTTATCGTATTGATGTCGGGAAGCTCCGCTAAATATACGAAAAGACGGTCAAGCACCGCGCTGTTGGCAAAGCCGTCGATAAAATAAAATTTTGCCCTGTGCCCTGCAAAGACACGTTCGCGTCCGACGAAATCGTAATTTTTACCGATTCCGAACACCGAATCGAAATATGCGGCATTTTCTTCGTATGTGGATTTAAATTTCTGCTTCGACATTTTTTCTCTCCGAAATTTTGGTTTATATGTTTATTATTATCCACATACGCAAGAAGTTTACATACCAAAATACTCCAATATGCCGTTGTATATTCCGAGCGCGAAAAGCTCGGGCTGTTCTGACATCAGTGCCGCATCGTTCGGGTTTGTGATATATCCCATCTCGATAAGTGCGGCAGGCATTTGTGTGCGGCGGAGGACATAAAGAGAGGGACGGGCGAATGTACCTCGGTTATTAAGTCCCGTTATAAGAGAAAGCTGTTCGATAACATCCTCGCCAAGACGAAAGCCGTCACTGCCGACGCGGTATGCGTAAGCTTCGATTCCGGTTGCAGACGGATTTGTATATGCGTTTGTGTGCAGACTTAAGAAAATATCGGCTCCCCATTCGTTTGCTTCACTTACACGCTGTGAGAGACTTGATGCGTTTGATGTGCCGATCTGTTCGGTTGGCGAATTACGCGAAAGACGTGCTTCAAAATCGGGATTGTTATTTAAGAGTCCTGCGAGGATGGTGCCGATCTCATAGGTTATGTCCTGTTCACGCAGACCGTTTCCTTCCGCTCCTGCGTTGGGATTTTGCGGATTATGTCCTTGGTCTATAAATACTCTTGGCATATATACCTCCAAAATATGATTTATACAGTATATTCAAAGTGAGCTTGATAATATGAAAGAAATTCAACGAATACTGAGCTTTACTCGCCGCGCGGTTGATGATTATTCGATGATCGAGGACGGCGACAAAATAGGAGTCGGTGTTTCGGCGGGTAAGGACTCGCTGACGCTTTTACTCGCGCTTGCCGAGCTTCGCAGGTTTTATCCGAAAAAATTCAGCCTTGTCGCAATAACGGTTGACATGGGCTTTGAGGGAGTGGACTTTTCGCCGATAGCCGAGCTTTGCCGCAAGATTGACGTGCCGTTTGTTATTGTTCCGACGCAGATAAGTCGTATCGTTTTTGACGTGAGAAAAGAGAAGAATCCCTGCGGACTCTGTGCAAAGATGCGCCGCGGTGCGCTTCACGATGAATGTAAACGTCAAGGGTGCAACAAGCTTGCGCTCGGTCACCATTTCGATGACGTTGTTGAGACGTTCATGCTCAATCTTTTTTACGAGGGCAGACTCGGTTCATTCTCACCCGTCACTTACCTTTCGCGAAAGGATCTGACGATGATACGCCCGATGATCTATGCGCAGGAAAAGGACGTGCGCTATTTTGTAAACCGTCATCCGCTTCCGGTTATCGAGTCGCCTTGTCCTGCCGATAAGAACACCGAGCGTGAATCAATGAAACAGCTTCTCATGTCGCTCGAGCGTGACAACAAGGGCTTGCGTCACCGTATCTTCGGTGCACTTCAACGCTCGGGAATTGACGGCTACAAGGAAGCAAAGCTTACGGTTTATTCCGATACTTAAGAATAATTTACCGTTTACCCCTTTATTTTTGCTTTTCTTTGTGATATAATATAACGATTGATATTTAAAATCTATCCGACAGGAGATTATTATGTGTGGATTTGTGGGCTTTTCCGGAAAGCTCGAAAATAAAAAAGAAATACTTAATAAAATGATGGGCCGCATCATTCACCGCGGTCCCGATTCCGAGGGCGAATTTATTTCTGATGATGTCGCGCTCGGTTTTCGGCGTTTGTCGATAATCGACCTTGGCGGAGGTTCACAGCCTATATACAATGAGGACGGAAGCGTTGTCATCGTTTATAACGGCGAGACTTATAACTTCATGGAACTGCGCGAGGAGTTAGCTAAAGACGGTCACGTTTTCAAGACCGACACCGACACCGAGGTGCTCGTTCACGGTTACGAAAAATGGGGTGACAAGCTTGCCGAGCATCTTCGCGGAATGTATGCGTTCGTTATTTACGATATGAAAAAGGGCATACTTTACGGTGCACGTGATATTTTCGGTATCAAGCCGTTTTATTACTGTCGAACCGAGGATGGCGACTATATCTTCGGCTCGGAGATCAAGGCGTTTCTCGAGCATCCGAAGTTTGTGAAAAAGCTTAACAAAAAGGCACTTCGCCCGTATCTCACGTTCCAGTATTCTTCCCTTGACGAAACCTTTTTCGAGGGCGTTTACAAGCTTCCTCCTGCACACAGCTTTACCTTGAAGCTCGGTGGCAATGATACAATCGAAACCGCACGTTATTGGGATGCCGATTTCACGGAGATTCCCGGCGATTTTGAGCGTTACGTTGACGAGATTGACCGCGCTGTACACGAATCGGTTGAGGCGCACCGTATAAGTGACGTTAAGGTTGGTTCGTTCCTGTCGGGCGGCGTTGATTCGAGCTATATCACCGCTTGTCTCATGCCCGACAAGACCTTTTCCGTCGGCTTCGATTACGATAAATTCAATGAAACCGATTATGCAAAGGAGCTCTCGGACAAGCTCGGCATCGAAAACTACCGCAAGCTGATTTCTGCCGACGAGTGCTTTGACAGTCTCTCCGATATACAGTATTACATGGACGAGCCGCAGTCGAATCCGTCCTGTGTGCCGCTTTATTTCCTCGCAAAGCTCGCGAAGGAACACGTAACAGTCGTACTTTCCGGCGAGGGTGCAGATGAGATCTACGCGGGATATGAATGGTATGACGAAGCAGGCGTTATGAAAAAATACAAGCGTTTGCCGAAGTTCATACGTGTCGCAGCGGCTATGCTCGCGAAGAAGCTGCCCTATTTCAAGGGACATGACCTTATTATAAAATCAAGCGGAAACCCCGAGGATTATTTCATCGGTCAGGCGATGGTCTGGGATGAAAAGGATGCCGTGCGTGTGCTCAATCCCGAATACCGTGTCGGGCCGTCGACTAAAGAGGTCACCGCGCCGATATATGCCAGAGTCAAGGGCAAGAGTGAGCTTGATAAAAAGCAGTATCTCGATCTTAATCTTTGGATGCCCGGTGATATACTTCTCAAAGCCGACAAGATGAGTATGGCAAGCTCGCTTGAACTTCGTGTTCCGTTCCTTGACAAAAAGGTTATGGAGCAAGCGCAGGCTCTGCCGCATGAATACAAGATTAACGGCAAAAACACCAAATACATCTTCCGCAAGGCGGCAAACCGTACTCTCCCCGATGAATGGGCAGACCGCAAGAAGATGGGATTCCCCGTGCCGATTCGCTATTGGCTCGCCGAGGATAAATATTATAATCTCGTCAAGGCTGAATTTACGAGCGACGAGGCAAAAGAGTTTTTCGACACCGAAAAGCTTACCGCACTGCTTGATGAGCATAAATCGGGCAAGGCAAACAACGGTCGCCGCATCTGGACGGTTTACGTTTTCTTAACCTGGTATCGCCGTTTCTTTGTAAACGAAGCATGATTTCAGAATTAACGACATAGTATAGAGGTAAAAATGGAAAGTCAGAATATAGTTCCCGTACTGCTCGGTGCGGATCTTAACTGTTATAATGTCGCACGGGCATTTCACGCGGAATACGGAGTTAAATCGTATGCGTTCGGACGCTATGCGATAGGTGCGTCAAATTATACGCGTATTATAAAGTTCACCGCAGTCGAAAAGCTTGATGAGCCTGACGTTATGGTTGAAACTCTCCTTAAATTCGCAGATGAGCACGAGGGTGCAACGCTTATCGCATTCGGCTGTACCGACGATTACGCTGATATGCTTATTCATTATGGCGATCGTCTGCGTCCGCGTTACATCGTGCCGTACATCGGAGCGGAGCTTTTCGAGCGTCTTGCTTACAAGGCAAATTTCTATGAGGACTGTGACCGCCACGGTATTCTTTATCCGAAAACGGCGATCGTGACACGTGACACCGAGCTTGACACCTCACTTGATGAATCGGTTATAGGCTTTTCATATCCCATCATAATCAAGCCGTCTGCGAGTGCCGTTTACTGGAAGTATCCGTTTGATGGAATGAAAAAGGTTTATACGGCATCGAGTGCACTTGAGGCGAAAATTATAATCGAGCGCATATATGAGTCGGGATATCCCGAAAAGATAATACTCCAGGACATGATTCCGGGCGATGATTCCAATATGCGAGTTCTGACCGCATATTCGGACAAGAACGGTAAGGTTAAAATGATGTGCCTCGGTCACGTTTTACTCGAGGAGCATACGCCAAAGGGACTCGGAAATCACTGTGCGATAATAACCGAGCTTGACCGTCCTCTGATGGAAAAATTCAAGGCTTATCTTGAACAGATCGGCTTTGTCGGTTATTCGAATTTTGATATCAAGTATGATGAGCGTGACGGTACATTCCGTGCGTTTGAGATAAATCTTCGTCTTGGACGCAGTAACAATTACGTAACGAGCGCAGGATGTAACGTCGCACGTTATATTGTTGATGACCTCGTTTTAAATAAAGATCTCGGCGAGACTTATTACTGCGACAATGAGGTTCTCTGGCACAGCGTCCCTAAGGGTGTCGTTTACGAATACTGTCGTGACGGGGAATCGGTGAAGCGTGCAAAGGCGCTTGCAAAGGCGAAAAAGGCACACGCCTCGCTCTGGTACAGACCTGACACATTTATGAATCCGTGCCGTGTATTCTTCCTTTTGATGCACGGTTACAATCATTACGGAAAGTTTAAAAAATATTATGGAAAAGAATAATAACGCAAAGGTTCTCGGAATCCTCGGCGGACTCGGGCCGATGTCAACCGTATATTTCTATGAGCTTGTCACATCACTCACAAGGGCTGAGCGTGACCAGGATCATATTGATATGGTTATCTCAAGCCGTGCGACGACCGCTGACCGTACTGCTTTTATAACGGGCAAATCGGACGAGGATCCGCTTGATAAGATGATTCCGGATGCAAAAAGATTGGTGGAGTTCGGTGCGGATGTTATAGCGATACCCTGCAATACCGCACACTATTTCTATGACCGCCTTGCCGCAGAGGTTGACGTTCCGATACTTAATATCATTGAGGAATCGGTCAAAACGCTGAGGGAGCAGGGAGTGAAACGCTTCGGTTTACTTGCAACGGACGGAACGGTCAATTCGGGTACATATCAGAAATACTGTGAGAGCCACGGTATTGAGTGTATCGTTCCCGACGCCAAGAATCAGGCGCGCATTATGGATATTATTTATTCCGAGATAAAGTGCGGCAAGCCTGCAAATATGGAGAGCTTTTATGCCGCGGCGTACAGTTTACGTGAGCGAGGATGCGAGCGTGTAATTCTCGGATGCACAGAGCTGTCGCTTATCAAGAAAAATGAAAAGCTTGGCGAATTTTATGTTGATTCGCTGGATTGTCTTGCAATTTCAACCATTAAGGCTTGTGGAAAGCAAACTATTTTCGACTGACAAAAGGAGATTTCTTTTTGATGCTGTTAAAACAAATTCTTGCCGATATTGAGTATACGGTGAATGTGGATGACGCGATTATTGACGAAATATCGGTAACAGACATTGTGTACGATTCCAGAAAGGCATACGGCACAACGATGTTTGTCTGTCTTGTCGGCGCGGCTGCGGACGGTCACAATTTCGCTTCGGGCGCATATTCTGTGGGCTGCCGTGTTTTCATGGTGGAAAGAGAACTTGAGCTTCCGTCCGATGCAATTCAGATAACTGTTTCCGATACGCGCGCAGGACTTGCGTATGCTTCGGCGGCACTGTTTGAATATCCTGCACGTTCGCTTGCTGTTATCGGTGTTACAGGCACAAAGGGCAAAACTACGACCGCTTCGCTTATTGCAGATATACTCTGTAAGGGCGGCATTAACACCGCGTACATCGGAACGACAGGTATCGTTATAAACGGCGAGCATACGCCGACAAAAAATACCACTCCCGAAAGTTATGAGCTTCACAAGGCTTTTCGCGAGATGGTTACAAAGGGTGTTGCCTGCGTCGTTATGGAGGTTTCGAGTCAGGCGATGTATATGCGCCGCGTGGCTGGTATACATTTCCATATCGGTGTTTTCACGAATCTCTCTCCCGATCACATAGGCGGCGTTGAGCATCCGACGTTTGAGCATTATATGGAATGTAAGGCGGCGCTTTTCTCGCAGTGCAGATACGGCATATTCAATTCGGACGATGCACATTACACGGACATGGTTCGCTTGGCAAGGTCAATAAACACCACATTCGGTGTGAACCCCGATCTGCCGCACGATATAAGTGCAAGGGATATAAAGATGCACAAAGGAGAAAACACCCTCGGTTCACGCTTTGTTTGCAAGAGCCTTTTAGGCGAAACCGAATATGAGCTTCGTATGCCCGGCGAATTTAATGTATACAATGCGCTTGCGGCGATTTGTGTTGCCGAGCGTATGCAGATAAAATCGGATGTCATCCGCGAGGCACTTGCGGAGGCTACGGTTCGCGGACGCTTTGAAATAGTTGATGCACTTCCGAATGCCGTGACAATAATCGACTATGCTCACAACGAGCTTTCGATGCGTGCGGCACTTGAAACGATACGCCGTTATCAGCCGAAGCGACTTGTTGTATTGTTCGGCTCGGTTGGCGGACGCACAAAACAGCGGCGCGGGGAGCTTGGTGAGGTTGTTTCATCTCTTGCTGATTTCTGCATTATAACAAGCGACAATCCCGATCATGAGCCGCCGCAGGATATAATTACGGATATTGAAAAAAGCGTTGCGGCGACGTCCTGTCCGTATGTGACGTTTGTTGACCGCCGTGATGCGGTACGTTATGCGATAGACAATGCGCGTGACGGCGACTGTATACTTTTTGCAGGCAAGGGACATGAGCAGTATCAGCTTATCGAGGGCGAATATGTTCATTACGATGAGCGCGAGGAAGTTATGGTCGCCGCCGCGGCAAAGCTTGCAAGGGTTAAGTGAGAGATAAGGCGAAGCTAATGTAGAAGAGTTACGCGGCTTTTTTGAAAAAAAGCCTGGCAAAAAACTTTAATGAACGCAAAGCTAACAGAGGCAATGCATAAACTCTCCGAAGTGGTTCTCTCGGTAGTTGGGAACCCTCCTCACTACGGCTCCTCCGCCTCCGTTCGGTATCCCAAGCACCGTTTATCAGCGATTGTTCGTTTGGCTACATTAATAATCTTTGCGGCAAAAAGTTACTTTGTGCAAGGAACGCCAAAAATGTCTCTATTGAAGCGATAACCACGACACGGTCGTTGGGAAGTCGAGTGCAGGCGGGGGAGCCGGAGCGAGACGGGCCCCGACTACCGAGAGCGCCTTCGAAGCACTATGCAAACACTCTATTAGCGAATGCGTATATTAAAGTTTTTGCGGAGCTTTTTTCAAAAAGCGACCGTAACTCCTCATTCTCCAAACAATAACTTACACTATAAAAAGAAGGAACACACAATGAAAATACTTGTCTGCGGACTTGGACTTATCGGCGGCTCGTTTGCACGTGCGCTGAAATTTTATACGGATCACTATGTTTACGGCTATGATTTGGACATAAATTCCGCACGTAAGGCGGTGCTTGTCGGTGCTTGTGATGAAGCAGGCGATACACTGCCGTCGCTCGACGAATTTGATGTAATTGTGCTCGCGGCGTATCCGGATGCGAGCGTTGATTTTATTGAAAAGCACGCACATGAGATCGGAGAGGGGAAGTACGTTTTCGATCTTGGTGGCGTTAAGCGTGTTGTTTGTGAGGCAGGCTTCGCCGCGGCAGAAAAATACGGTTTCACTTTCATCGGCGGACATCCCATGGCAGGCACGCAGTTTTCGGGATTTACCGCGTCGCGTGAGAACCTTTACAAAAATGCGCCGATGATACTTGTGCCGCAGTCTGACATTGACGTAGACCGTCTTGATTTTGCAGTGAAATTTTTCAAATCAGTCGGCTTTGCTTCGGTCAGCGTTACTTCGGCAAAGGAGCACGATGAGATAATTGCTTACACCTCACAGCTTGCACACGTGCTGTCGAACGCATATGTGAAAAGCCCCACGGCACGCCGACATAAGGGATATTCGGCAGGCAGTTTTCGTGATCTGACGCGAGTTGCGCATCTTAACGCGAAAATGTGGAGCGAGCTTTTCATGGATAACCGTGATATGCTTGTTCCCGAAATTGAGCTGCTTGCAAAAAATCTTCTTGAGTATGCGGACGCAATGAAGTCAGAGGACACGGAGAAATTAGAGTCTTTACTTGCGGACGGAAGCCGCATTAATGATGAGATAAAGGAATAGAAAAAAGAAATGAAGAACGAAATTTTGCCAAAGGAAGGCGTGAAACTGTCACCTGCTCCCGAATATGTCGAGCTTTTACCGAAAAGCGGAAAGCTTTACAAGCTCAATCTGCATACTCATTCAAAGGTTTCCGATGGCAATTTTACACCTGCCGAGCTTAAAAAGCTTTACATGGAGCGCGGTTACAGTGCCGTTGCCTTCACCGATCACCGCAAATGTGTACCTCATACCGAGCTGACTGACGAGAATTTTGTTGCGCTCACAGGCGTTGAGGTTGATTTGAGTTACCGTGATGAAACGGGTAACGTCAGAAAGGTTGTTCATCTCAATGCGCTTGCGAGAAATCCGAAGACCGAGCGCACATATGAGGCTATGGAGTTGAGCGTGGAGAAGGTCAACGACACCATAAAGGCACTCAAGGATGACGATTTTATTGTTACGATGAACCATCCCGTCTGGTCTGATATGTCAACCGAGGATATCCTCAACATGAAAGGCTACGACTGCATGGAGGTTTTTAACTCCATCGGTGTAACGTTTAACAACTACGCCGACGATTCGGTTTACTATGAATATTTCCTGCGTGCAGGTGGACGTGCTGTGCCGATTGCGGCGGATGACTGTCACAGAATATTCGAGGACGGTACGCCGTTTGTTGAGTATTTCTGCGGTTTCAATGTGGTTAAAACGGAGACGCTGACTTACGATTCCATCATAAACGCGATTGAATCGGGTGCGACATATGCTTCAACAGGACCGATGTTTGAAAATATCTGGCTTGAGGGTGATATTCTTCATGTGGAGTGCTCACCGGTATCGAGCGTGTTTGTTCACTGCAAGTATCTTCACTACAAGGTTTCGGACGTTGAGCGTACTGACTGTATCACTCATACGGAGCTTAATATTTCAGGACTTCGTGCGATCTCGCCGTACATCTGGGTGCAGCTTCGTGATACTCACGGCAGTAAAGCTTGGGCGATGCCGTATTGGTTTGATAAAAGCTAATATAAAAAATGGACTGTCCAGCAGTCCATTATATTTTTATGAGAGTAACACGGTCTATAGGCGTGATATCAAGGTTCTTCGCGAAATCGCAAGCTTTTTTGTATATTTCCGGATTCATGACGTCATCGGGACTGTGTGCATCACAGCCGAAAACAAAGTCACATCCCACTTCTCGGGCGATACGGTAAAATCTCTCGCTTGGATAGTGGCGTCCTTCGGCGAGCCCGAGAAAGTTTACTTCAAGCGGTATACCGAGCGATTTTGCGCCCTCGCAGAGGCGACGTGCTTCGGATTTATAAAGAGTCTCGTCTCCCTCGAAGCGGAAGACATCAGGATGCGCGATATATGTGAATTTGCCGGTTGCGATCGCTTTGAGCGTCTGATCGGTGTAGAGCTTGAGTTCTTCATCGGTGTGGCTTTTACCGGTTGAATGGATATATGTGTCGTATTCATTATTTATAAAATGTTGACCGAGGATGATATAGTCGAGGTTGTATGGGCGCAGAAATTCAATTAATTTATCGAAAATTTCGGGGTAATATTCAACCTCAAAGCCGATTTTTATGTCAATATCGTTACGGTACTCATGGCGAAGCTCGGTCAGCGTTTTGATATATCCGTCCGTTTCCTCGGGACGCATACGGAAATGGGAATAATAATCGTCAGTCGGGAAAAACTGCGGACAGTGATCGGAGAAGCCGAGCAGCTTAAGTCCACGCATGATTGCAGTTTCGATATATTCGCGCTCGGTGCCTGTTGCGTGATGACACCTTGCTGTGTGGGTGTGGTAATTTGCGGTCATAATTTGCCTCTTTGTGTTTGATATAATATTATTGTACCACAGTCGGCAGCGAAAATCAAGTGACCTCGGATGAAATTATAAAAACATTCAAAAAATATTTTAAAAACCTATTGACAAATACGATTTGAAGTGATATAATATATCTGTTATCAAGAAATGCTGGTGTGGCTCAATGGCAGAGCAGCTGATTTGTAATCAGCAGGTTGATGGT
>CAYSFT010000014.1:0-44297 GCA_964430755.1 uncultured Lachnospiraceae bacterium
GTATGGCGGTAAATTTGAGTTTAGAGTGCCCTCATCAGTCGAGCGAAGCTCGACACGTCTGATCTTACCGGAGATGGTCTTCGGCAGCTCGTCAACGAACTCGACGATTCTCGGATATTTGTACGGTGCAGTATGAGTCTTGACGTAGTTCTGAACCTCTTTCTTCAGCTCGTCACTTCCCTCTTTGCCCTTTACAAGCACGATAGTCGCCTTAACGACCTGACCGCGGATCTCATCGGGCGCCGCAGTTACAGCACATTCGAGAACATACGGAAGCTCCATGATTACCGACTCAATCTCGAACGGGCCGATGCGGTATCCGCTCGATTTGATAAGGTCATCGGTACGTCCGACATACCAATAGTAACCGTCTTCATCCATCCAAGCGGTGTCGCCTGTGTGGTAGTAACCGTCGTGCCACGATTCTTTAGTCTTTTCATCATTATTATAGTAACCGAGATAAAGTCCGCAAGGCACGTGCTCGGCAGTACGGATACAGATCTCACCCGTTTCACCAACTGCGCAACGCTTTCCGTCGGGATCGAGGATCTGTACATCGTAAAGCGGACTCGGCTTACCCATTGAACCGGGTTTCGGCTCCATTCCGACAAGGTTTGCAAGCGCAAGAGTGGTTTCAGTCTGACCGAAGCCCTCCATAATTGTGATACCCGTAGCCTTGATCCACTGCTGATATACCTCGGGATTGAGGGCTTCACCGGCGGTGTTGGAATACTTCAAGCTCGAAAGATCAAAGCGCGAGAGGTCTTCTTTGATGAAGAAACGGTACATCGTAGGCGGTGCACAGAATGTTGTGATGTTGTACTTTGCAAAAAGCGGAAGAATGTCATTAGCGTCAAACTTATTGAAGTCATAAGTGAAAACTGCCGCCTCACAGAGCCACTGACCGTAATATTTACCCCACAGTGCCTTACCCCAGCCGGTATCTGAGATGGTGAAATGGATTCCGTCGGGATCGACGTTGTGCCAATATTTTGCGGTGATAAAGTGACCAAGCGCATATTTGCAGCTGTGTGTCGCGATTTTCGGATAACCGGTTGTACCCGAGGTGAAGAACATAAGTATCGGATCATCGCCGCACGCCGTGTCAGCAGTACGCTCGTAAACATCCGAATAATTTTCAAACTCTGCGAAATCGTACCAACCGTCAAGCTGCTTTGTCTCGTTCGCACTGCAAAGAATCTTGGTTTTGAGCGTTTCGCATTTCGGAGCGGCAAGGTCTGCCTGATGTGCAACGTCACCGTCTGCGGTGCAGATAACCGCAGAAACGCCCGCCGCATTGAAGCGGTATTCAAAATCGTGCTCAACAAGCAGATTGGTTGCAGGAATGATGACAGCACCCATCTTGTGAAGCGCGGTTATTGTAACCCAGAACTGCCAGTGACGCTTGAGGACAACGAGCACACGGTCGCCCTTTTTGATGCCAAGCGACTCGAAATAGTTCGCTGCCTTCGCAGAAAGCTTTGCCATATCGCCAAAGGTGAAACGACGCTCTGCCTTGTCTGCGGAGAGGTGAAGCATCGCAAGCTTGTCGGGATTTTTCGCCGCAATTGCATCAACGCAGTCAAAACCGAAGTTGAATTTGTCCTCGTTTTTGAATGTGATTGAATTGAGTACGCCCTTATTATCAAGCGTTGTTTCGATAAAGCTTTCCCAAACAGCACCGGTATTTTCAGCGGACACAACAGTCGGTGCTTTTTCGAGTGTCGGTGCCTCATAATCGTATGCTTTACCCTCGGCATCAATTACAACCGCGAGGAATTTGCAGTCGCCATCATATGCAACCATACCGTGAGGCGTGCCGCTGTTATAATAGATGGAATCGCCTGCTGTCAGCACCTCAACGTGATCGTCGATCTGAACCTTGAGCTTACCCTCAAGGATATAGTCAAATTCCTGTCCCTCGTGTGTACCGAGCTTGATCGGCTTGTTCTGTTCATCCTCGTGATATGCTGCAGTTACAACAAACGGCTCTGCAGTCTTGTTTTTGAATAACGGAGCAAGATTGTTATAGTTAAAGCCCTTACGTCTTACGATAGGCAGACCGTCACCTGCTTTTGCAACCGAGAATGATGACAGCGTGGGGCTTGAGCCCTTTAATATATCGGTTGCATCAACGCCAAAGGTCTGCGCACACTTATGAATAAAGGTGAAGCTGAAATCGGATTCGCCCGATTCAACAGCCATATATTCCTCTTCACTGACGTCGGTACGCTTTGCCATATCGGCAGTTGTGAGCCCCATGATCTCGCGCAGTGCAACAAGACGCTCGGCAATTTCTTTTAATCTGTTTTCCATGATAAAATCCTCCAAAATATTGAAATAATAATTTAAGAAGGCTTCGACTCGGCGGCAATTTGAACGAAAAAACAAAAAACGCCTCAAAGCGGGACAATCCCTTAACTTTGAGACGGAATCTTTTAGTTATTCCGCGGTACCACTCAAATTGCGTAATTTACGCCTCTTTGCGGACTCTGTCAAGCCCTTTGCCTTTACGCAGCGTCACGTGGAAGTCTACTTGCGAAAAAAATCACGTTCGGTTCCAAGCTCGGAAGCGATTGGTCGTATGATAAATGCAACATCGGCTCGCACCATCCGCCGACTCTCTGAAGAAACATGTATCTGACCGTCTTCGTCACAGCCTTTTGTTTACGTTTAGTATTATAACACACTAAAGTGAAGTTGTCAAGAGGTTTTTTCATGTATATTTTTATATACAGCTATTCCGAATTGTATATAACTTGACATTATCCCAAAATTAGTGTATCATATTAATATATAATTCGAAACGGAGAATACACATGAGTGAAAACACAAAAATCAAATGGAAAGGCGGCACACTGTTAGCGCCTCTCCCTGCCGTCATGGTCAGCTGCGGCACAATGGAAAAGCCAAATATCATAACAATCGGCTGGACCGGTATCATCAATTCCGATCCCGCGAAAACATACGTCTCCATCCGTCCGTCACGCTATTCTTACGATATTATCAAGGAAACCAAAAAATTCGTCATCAACTTAACCACCGAGGATTTGGCACGTGCAACCGATTATTGCGGTGTACGCTCGGGACGTGACGAGGATAAATTCGCAAAATGCAAGCTAACCGCAGTACCGGGGCACGAGCTTGACGACACGCCCGTTATAGCTGAAAGTCCGATTAGCCTTGAATGCCGCGTGACCGATATCGTGCCGCTCGGTACGCATGATATGTTTGTTGCAGACATAGTTGCGGTTGATGTCTCTCCGACACTCGTTGACGAAAAGGGCGCACTGCATCTTGAGCGTGCCAAGCTGATTGCATATTCACACGGCGACTATTTTGCGCTCGGCAGAAAGCTCGGTGACTTCGGATATTCTGTTCGCAAAAAGAGCACAATAAAACGCCGTGCGGCACAAAAAAACGCACGGAACAGCAAAAACCGTCCCGCATCAAAGAAAAAGCATTAATATTTTTCGACGGAAACCACCGTCAGAACTCCGCCGTGAACGGTGAATTTGATCTCAAATCCGGCAAACCCGAAGCCGAAAACACGGTCACTGTCCTTTGCTCTGACGGCAGGTCTCGGATCCTCGGCAAGAAGTAAAGCAGCCGCCTCACGTTTATCCTCGGGCAGCTTTTCAAGCAGTTCATCCGGGAAATCGACCGTCAGCCTTGCGCCGAAAACCTCTTTGGCAAAGCCGCCCGATGCCTCCGTGTGTGCATCCGCATACGGAAGATAGGGTTTGATATCGTAAATCGGCGTACCGTCCATCATGTCGGCACCACTGACAACGAGCACACATCCCTCATTTGCCGTTTTTTCAAGGCGAACAAGCTTTACGCAGGAAAGCCCGATTGGATTCGGCCGAAACGGTGAACGAGTGGCAAAAACGCCGACACGT
Organism: uncultured Lachnospiraceae bacterium; assembly: GCA_964430755.1. GTDB lineage: Bacteria > Bacillota > Clostridia > Oscillospirales > CAG-272 > Flemingiibacterium. Next base: position 3,903 of record CAYSFT010000014.1, read on the forward strand.
GTGTTTCCTCCGAGTCTCGGCGGACGTACAGTTGGCGACCAATCCTCGCGTATCGACTCGGAGAACTCCCAGATAAGCCACAAATGCGACCACTGCTCAATTCCGCGAAGAGCCTCGGGAGAACGGAATTCCGGCTCGAACACTATTCTCGATTCAAGCATCGAAAGTATCCCGCTCTGACGCGGTATTCCGAATTTATCGGGAAAATCCGTATGTATTTTCGCTATAATTTTCATAGGGGAAAAACTCCAATCGAAACAGCTTGCCACATAAACGGCAGGCTTTTTTATATCAACGAAAGACGAACAAACGCATTATAAACGCCGTCCTCATCAATGGCATCGGTCACAATATCCGCCGCAGCCTTGATCTCGTCCGTCGCATTACCCATCGCAACACCGATTCCTGCCGCACGTATTATCGTTATATCATTACCGGCATCGCCTATCGCAACAGTGTCACGAACGTCTGCGCCGACATGACGAATAAGCTCATGCATTCCGTGCGCTTTATTCACGTCGGCAAGGTTGACCTCACCGCAGGTGGACGGCATATCCTTGAAGCTGAACGGATCTATATTATAGGAGTCACCGAGCAGCGCACGCATCTCATCAAGCGTGAATTTCGAATCATAGTAAATGACCTTTTCAACATTGTCGAGCGAATTCATATCGGCAATCTCAACGTCCCCCATAAGCGATGCAACCGACTCCTTGGATACATCCGCACGTCCGAAAACATCATAGATTCCCTTGAGGTTGCCCTCATCCGAAACAAGATGTGTCCTCAGCTGGCGGCAGGAATATGCACCGGCGCGCTCAAAGCATTCTGAAAGATAATCAAGATCAGCGCGTGAAAAATATTTTGAATATATACATTCGCCGCCGTAGTCGACAATCGCACCGGACGATGAAATAATCCCATCAAACGGGATCATCTCAAGTAACCACGGATATATCTGACCGACAAAACGTCCCGTTGAGAGGATCAGCTTGTGACCGTTCTTCTGTGCCGCGCGAAGTGCCGTCTCGCAGGATCTCGGCATCGTGCAGTTAAAATCAACCAGTGTGCCGTCTATATCAAGAAAAATATACTTTGTGCTCAATTTTTTGTGTTCACCGCATTGATCGCCGCATGGAGACCTAAAATGTAACTGTACCAGCCGAAGCCGCAGATCTGACCTGCACAAACGGGCGTGATTACCGATTCATGACGGAACGCCTCGCGCGCATGAATATTCGACATATGCACTTCAACAACGGGAAGCTTTATCGCCGAAATGGCATCACGTATCGCATAGGAATAATGTGTATACGCGCCCGCGTTGATTATGACAGCGTCAATACCGCCGTTCGCATTTGCACGTGACGCATGGAGACGGTCAATTATCGCGCCCTCGTGATTCGACTGGTAAAACTCAACCGAAACACCAAGCTCCCCTGCCGCCGCCTCAATTCGCGAATTGATAACATCAAGTGTGTCTGCACCGTAGTGACCGACCTCACGCTCACCTGTAAGATTAAGATTCGGACCGTTTATAATAAGAATTTTCATATTTCCGCTTTCCTTTCGAGATAATATTTCTTCATCGCCGCCGCATCCTCGGTCTGCGTTCCGGCAGATTCGCTTATGATACGCGGTGAAAGATTTTCTTTGATTATAGCCTCCATCAAAGGCTCAAACGGCGGCTCAAAGCCCTCGTCCATAAAACGAACGTGACGCTTCTCGCCCTGCTTTGTATATTCGATTTTCGAGAAATGACAATGCATCGTGCGTGCATATTCATCACCAAGTTGTGTACCAACCTTATCGAACACCGCACGGTAATCGTCAACGCTTATAAAAACGCCGCCTGTCGGAGTTTCCCCGATATCATCAAAGACACCGCTTAAAGAGCGACCGCGGCAGTTGAGATGCCCGAAATCGACGACGGGATAAAGCCGCTTGTCAAGCTTACAAAGCGTCAACACCTCATCGAGCGTACCGAGCTGATTGAGCTTACCCATGGTTTCAAGTCCGATTCGGATATTAGTGTCACCTACATCCTCAAGAAGCTTATAAAGCGTATCCGAAGCGTATTCCATCGCTTCTGCGCGAGTGATTTTACCGGCACTTCCCGTATGCACAACAACAGTGTCCGCACCGAGGCATTCCGCCGCCCAAAGGCTTTTTTTGATGTAACTGATACTGTTGAGTCGCTTTTCAAGCTCAACGCTCGAGAGCGAAATAAAATACGGTGCATGAAGCGACATCAGTATTCCATGTTTTTTTGCTTCCTCGGCAACCTTGCGTAGCGATGCTTCGCCTGCCGTGATACCGTGTCCGCACTGATATTCATAAGCGTCAACGCCCTTTTCGGCAAGCCATCCCGGAGCCTCATGCGTATGCTTTTTTCCTTCTTCAAAGAAGCTTTCCGAGCTTCCGGCAACGCCAAACTTTGCATCTGACATAATAATCACCTCATTTTATAATATCGAAGGCTCTCTTGCAGGCGTCCTCATCGGGTAATACACCCGACCACTTCTCAAATGCGACAGCTCCCTGATAAACGAGCATCCAAAGTCCGCTCACAGCAGAAAGTCCACGCTCTGCCGCACGTTTAAGAAGCTTCGTTTCAAGCGGATTGTAAACCGCATCAATAACCATCGTACCCCCACGCATCTCATCAATAAACGAAAGCGATGCAAATTCAGGCTTACCGCTCATTCCGAGTGCCGTACAGTTTATGAGAATGTCACATTCCCTCGCCGCACGGCAAAGAGCAGTCTCATTTCCAAGCTCGAGACACTCACATTCGGTCTCAAGCATATCACGAAGCGCAAATGCGGCATCGAGCGTGCGGTTGAGAATAGTCAGATTCGCGCCTGCATTTTTGAGCGAAAGCGCCACCGAACGAGCCGCACCTCCTGCGCCGAGAAGCGTTACGCGTTTGCCTTTAACACAGTCCGTATACGGTTTATCAACCTCACCGTATCCGCGACGAACAGTCAGAAGTATACCAACTCCGTCAGTCGTGTCTGCATAAAGCTTGCCATCCCTTATCGAAACGGTGTTTGCAGACCAGAGCGTTTTTGCTTCGTCCTCGATGTAATCTGCCATGTGTGCCATATCGGTCTTTAACGGCATAGTACAGTTGAATCCGTCATAGCCCTCTGCCATGAGTCTGCGGACGGTTTCTTCAAGAGTGTCACAGGTTGTCTCAATGCGTTCATACGAAAAATCCGCAATACCGCAATCGCGTGCGAAGGAATTTTGCAGCTGTGGTGAACGGCTGTGTGCAATCGGTGAGCCAAGCACCGCAAGCCTCAGTTTATTTACCATTTTTATCAACTCCCGGTACACTCGGCGGCTTCTTTGCCACGAGCTTTATTTTATAGAAATTCATCATATCTGCAATACCCTGCCCGATTTCCTGGGCGGAAAAATCAGCATCCTCAAGCTCTTTTTCATCGAGCATCGAGAGATTTGCATAAAAATCAAGCGCAATAGCCATCATAACGGGCTTTTTGCGGTCAAACGAATCAAAAAGAAGATTTTCCGCCGTGTTTATTTTTCTCTCTTTTGTGAGCGAGCGAACACGCGAAAGTATAATGCCTTCAGGGCTCAGCGCAGGTATCGCTCCGTCGGGAATTATCGGAGAATCCTTGCGAAACATCATCGCCGCAAGCATTTTTGTAAGATTATAAAATTTCGTCATCATGATCCCTTTCGCTTATAATATAACCGCAAAAAAGGTTTTTCAAGCAGTCTTTTCGCACGGAAAAAGAGTGTACGCTTGTCCTTTATCGGCGGCACTAAAAACGCACGCATTCCCGCACGCTTACCTGCCCACACATCGGTGAAAAGCTGGTCGCCGACACAAGCGGTATTTGTTACAGTGGTTCCCATATGCGCCATAGCTTCACGAAGATACTTGCGTGACGGTTTGCCTGCCTTCGCATGGAAATAGCATTCGAGTCCCTCGCAAAAGGTCTCTACACGCGGCGTCTCATTATTCGACACAAACGCCGTCTGTATCCCTGCATCATGCATAGCGTCAAGCCACGCTCCAACACTCTCGGTCGGCTTCGGATCGTCATATGTAACGAGCGTATTGTCGATATCGAGTATTAGCGCGGCGACACCTGCCTCACGCAGTGCTTTCGGTGTAATTTCGTAAATATCTTTATATATATGAGTTGGGAGTAATTTACCAAACAATTGTCTTTTCCTCCGTAGTGTATTGCATATACAATTATTTTATCACATTTGAAGCTATATGACAAGTGGGTTTGCGTAAATTATTTTTATAGTTTTTGTGCAGTATTTTGGTGGGAACTTAAAAGATACGGCAGGGCTAACGCCCTCTGAATTGTCCGACACGTGCAAATCCGCCCTACTGCCACAAATATGGCAACTAACTTTTGCCTTCCTCCGGGAGGAAGGTGGCATTGCGAAGCAATGACGGAAGGAGCCTGCGGCACAAGATTTGGAATATTCAATATTTCGTGCCGCGCTCTCCCTCAGTCACCTTCGGTGACAGCTCCCTCCCGGAGGGAGCCTTTCCGCAACGCGCGGATTGTTCAACGGCAAAAGCCTCTACGGAGCCACCGGCTTAGTTGGTGGTTTTCATTACACAAAATCAAAGAAGCCGCCGCATATTAGAGCGACAGCTTCGACTTTGTGTAATTATGCAGTTACAATGCTTGCGTCCGCGTGAAGATTCAGATATTCAACCGCTTCCTCGCGCATTTTGTATTTGAGTATCTTACCTGCCGCGTTCATCGGGAAGCCCTCAACGAAACGGATATATCTCGGACACTTGTGCTTTGCCATATTCGCAAGGCAAAATTCCTTGATCTCCGCCTCCGAGGATTCTTCACCCTCGTTGAGAACGATACAAGCCATGATCTCCTCACCGTACTGCTTGTCGGGAACGCCGATAACCTGAACGTCCTTGACCTTGGGATTGGTATAAAGGAAGTCCTCGATCTCCTTGGGGTAAATGTTCTCACCGCCGCGGATGATCATGTCCTTGATGCGTCCCGTGATCTTGTAGTAACCATCGGGAGTACGTCTTGCAAGGTCACCCGAGTGGAGCCAGCCTTCGGAGTCAATTGCCGCCGCAGTTGCCTCAGGCATCTTGTAGTAGCCTTTCATGATGTTATAGCCGCGTGCACAGAATTCTCCGTCAACTCCGTCGGGAACCTCCTCGCCGGTTTCGGGATCAACGATCTTTGTTTCAACGCCGAAGATGCTCTGTCCAACAGTCGTACAGCGAAGCTCGATGGGGTCGGTGGTCTTTGACATGGTGGTAGCAGGAGAAGCCTCGGTCTGACCGTAAGTAATGCAGATTTCCGGCATATTCATCTTTTCAACAACCTCTTCCATGACCTTGATAGGACACGGAGAGCCTGCCATGATACCTGTTCTCATATGCGAGAAATCAGTCTTGTCGAAATCCTCGTGACCGAGCATCGCAATAAACATTGTCGGAACACCGTGGAATGCGGTTATCTTTTCCTTATTGATGCAGGCAAGACCCTTTTTCGGAGAGAACGCAGGAATAGGCGACATGGTAACGCCGTGCGTCATAGACGCGGTCATCGCAAGCACCATTCCGAAGCAATGGAACATAGGCACCTGGATCATCATTCTGTCTGCAGTGGAGAGATCCATACAGTCTCCGATAGCCTTACCGTTGTTCACAACATTATAGTGCGTCAGCATAACGCCCTTCGGGAAGCCGGTCGTACCCGATGTGTACTGCATATTGCAGACATCGTGCTTATTTATCATTGCGGCACGGCGCAGAACAGCGTCAATGGGAGTTCTGTCTGCAAATGCGATAGCCTCATCCCATGTAAGACAGCCCTTTTGCTTTGATTCGACGGTAATTATATTGCGAAGGAACGGAAGCTTTCTTGAGTGAATCGGCTTCCCGGATTCATGATTTTCAAGCTCGGGAATGAGAGTTTTTATAGCGCCGATATAGTCAGAATCCTTGAAACCGTCGATCATAACAAGAGTATGCGTGTCAGACTGACGGAGCAGATATTCGATCTCGTGAATTTTGTAGGCAGTGTTTACGGTGACAAGAACCGCACCGATCTTTACAGTTGCCCAGAATGTTATATACCACGCAGGAATATTGGTAGCCCAAACAGCAACGTGATCACCCTGCTTTACACCAAGCGAAATAAGTGCACGCGCAAACGTATCGACATCATCGCGAAATTCGGGATATGTTCTGGTGTAATCACATTCGGTGTAACGGAATGCATACTGATCCGGAAATTCCTCACACATACGGTCAAGCACTTGCGGGAAGGTAAGATCGATTATTGTTTCCTTGGGCCATACATAATTACCGGTACCGCGGTTATTGGGTATAAGATGACCTGCGGCATGAGAGGCACCAAGATACTGCTCCATAAAATGAGCGAAGTGCGGAAAAACGATACCAGCATCCGAAAGATCAGGAGCATACTGCTTGAGCCATTCAAGAGAAATATATCCCTCATAGTTAAGTGAGCGCAAAGCATCCATGTAGCTTTCCATCGGAGGAAGGTCACCCTCGCCAACCAATTTATAAACTACCTCGTCGCCCTCCATAACGGAGTCCTTGATATGTACGTGTTTTATATATGCACCGAGATTCGTTATAGTAGTCTCGGGAAGCTCGCCCTTGAAGCGGTATGGATGGTTGAAATCCCACAGTGCCGCAACATTATCGCTTGCAACTCTCGAAAGCATATCGGCAAGTCTCGCGGTATCTGAGTAAACGCCGTTGGTTTCAACAAGTAGAGTAACCCCTGCTTCTTCTGCAATAGGCGCAAGAAGCTTCAAAGGCTCGATAACTAATTCGTCATCGAAATCGGTGGTTGGTGCAACAGTGAGATCACCGAGCACACGGATGTAAGGAGTGCCGAGTTCCTTTGCAAGTTCGATATACTCCTTAAGCTCTGCTATCGACTCGTCGTGCTTGTCTGCAAAGCGAAGGGCGCATCCCGAGGAAAGGCAACAGATTTCCAGCTTTAGTTTGCGAAGCTGCTCCTTTGTCTTTGGGAGGTTTTTAGCGCAGAAGGGAGAATCGCTCACGGAAAAAATATCATTTCCGAGTCCGCGCATTTCAATTCCGTGAAAAGCGAAATCTTTTGCAAGGGAACAAATGTCTGTCCACGAAAAGTCCGGACAGCCGAGTGTTGAAAATGCGATCTTCATAGGGCATTTTTCCTTTCTTGAGTGATCGCCGCAAAGTTCCGCAGCAAGCGAAATTACGACGGTTTTTATAAAACAATAAAAACATTTTTAATTATATCACAAAACGCTGTTTTTTACAAGTGGTATTTTCGCTTTTTATCAGAATAAACCGCAAAAGTTCTTTGTTACATTTGAACAAACCCGTTGTCATACACAAACGCCTTCATGTTGCGTCGATCTATAACGTATGTCCTTATTCCGACTCGCACCTCGAGCGCAGGCGCAAAATACGAAATATCATGCTCATCGGCATACTTCATAAAGCTTCGTTTTAAGTGACTGTCACCGCGCTTCAATTCATATCCTCCGATAATCGGCGGCGATAACTTTTGACTCGTCAAAAAATCAAGCGTCAGCAGCTCTGATAACTCGCGGTCATCGCCACTGTGCATATATCGGTAAAGCATCTCATAAGCGCGTGGTTGCGACAGCTCGGTAACACGTAAATTATCAGTGCGAAAACCTTCGGCAAGCGAATTTAAAACGCAAAACGGTGACTGTCCGCGTGACATTATAAGCTCCATCGAACGCTTGAAGGCATGGCAGCAGTAACGCTCACAAAGCTCGTCAATCTCATGCAAGCGGCAAAGCTCATCAAACGAAAGACAGTCGGTCGCAAGCACTTCATAAGGCGGCTCATCCGAATATATACAGCCGAACTTTTCCGCATCACGTCGCAGCTTTGATCCGCGAAGTATTTTTAAGAACCCAAGCTGGAGTATATCACATCTGCCGTAAAGAGCATCAAACGAACGCGCAAAGCTCGTTATATCCTCTCCCGGAAGTCCTGCGATAAGGTCTGCGTGAATGTGCATATTTCCCATTTCGTGTAGTCTCGTTATATTCTTTATGAGCTGTGAGGTTTCAGGCGAGCGGTCAACCCGTCTCAGTGTATCGGGATTCGTTGACTGAACGCCGATCTCAAGCTGTATTTTAGCGTTCGGGAACAAAGACAAAATCTCAAACGATTCTTTGTCAAGAAGCTCGGCACATATTTCGAAATGATAGTTTTTGGTGTATTTTTCGGACAGCAATCCACGCCAGATCGTTTTTGCGCGTTCACGGTCAAAATTAAAGGTGCGATCAACAAATTTGATTATTTTAATGTGGTCGATTTTTTCAAATTCCGCAAGCTCGGCGAGTGTCACATCGGCACTTTTCGCACGCACTTTACCGCCAAGCGCCGAAAGACAGTAAGCGCACCGAAACGGACATCCGCGCGAGGATTCATAATAAACGACACGCGAGCCCTCGTTCATCTCATCGGGAGTGTAAAGCATTCCCTGCTGTGTAAAATGCGAATATATTCCTCCGTCAATGATACGCGGCAAAGCGTCACCGGTTGCATACTTTTCTGCAAGACAAACAAAAGCATCTTCACCCTCTCCTGTAACTATACAGTCGATATACGGATGAGCAAGCAGTATCTCCTCACAATCGAACGAAACCTCCGGTCCGCCGAAAACGATCACCGTCTCCGGACGGAGCTTTTTGAGGTCTGCGGCAAATTCACAAAGCTCACGCATATTCCATATGTACGCGGAAAAGCCGTAAATATCGGCATCGGTACGCACAAGCGCTTCAAGTACACGCCGCCGTTTATCTTTAAGATTAAACTCGGCGATATCGCAGGAATATCCTGCCGCAGTAAGACTTTTGCGTATACATCTGACGGCGAGATTTGTGTGTGTATAAGACGAATTAAGCGCAAAAAGCAGAATTTTTGGCATGGTTAACTCCGAAATAATATAAATATACCGGCTGATCAGGAAAGATAGCCGGTGTGGGATAGACAAATTATGGTTTTTATAAGACCAGCATCAAAATTTACATCAACCGTTTTGATTCTCACAGAGAGCCTTTGCAAGCTCGCAAATGTCACGTGTTGAATTAGGCTTTGCAATAAGGTCAATAGCGTCCCTCATAACCTCAATACGCTTCGGATTTGCAAGCAGCTGGTATATAACCTCGTCAATCGGACTTGTAGTGGTGACAGCCATTGCAACACCATTGTTCGTGAGAAATTCAGTGTTGCGATCCTCCTGCCCGGGAATCGGATCAATGATGATCATCGGCAGACGCTTGGCCATAGCCTCCGAAGTCGTAAGTCCGCCCGGCTTTGATATGATACAGTCGGATGCGTCCATCAGCTTGTCAACATAATCAACGAAGCCGAGATTGAGTATGCGTTTTTTAGTTTTAAGCGCATCAATGCGTGCTTTTGCGGCGTGATTGTTTCCGCAGACAATGATCATCTGGAAATCAGCCGGGACACTGTCAAGTGCCCTAACCGTTTTTTCAATGTTACCGTAGCCCATGCTTCCGCTCATCAGAAGCACTGTACGGGCGTTGATATCGAGTCCGAGCTCGGCGCGCGCCTGCTCTTTTGAACGGGATTTATCGGAAAACTTCGGATGAATCGGAATACCCATCGGCAGGATCTGCGTTTTCTTGAAGCCCTTTTTAAGAGCCTGCGAAAACAGCTGTTCATTCGGAGTTACAACGAAATCAAGGTTCGAGCCTTCCTCCCAATAAGGATGGAACATAAAATCGGTCAGAACGCCGATCGTTTTTGCACGCAGCTTGCCTTTTTTCTTCATAACATCGAGGATGATAGCCGGGAAAATGTGTGTGCATATGATAACGTCGGGATCATAATCGGCAATATACTTTTCAAGCTTTTTGCTCATGATCTTTCCGGCTGTACGGGTTGGCGAATATTCAGTTGCAGACTTGTTACGTTTCTCGGCAAGACGGTAACCGCCCTTATAAACGAGCTTTGCATTTTTAGCCATGAGAAGATAACCGCGTGACACAGCCTCTCCAAGCGCATGACTGAGATATTCAAAGGTGTCAAGCATTTCGGCGTGACAGCCGATTGATTCAAGATATGCACATATAGCCTTCGCTGTTGCGTTATGTCCTCCGCCGGCAGTAATTGATAAAACGAGAACCTTCATTTCGCACCTCACAAGTCCTATTTTCTTTGCAAAAAATATATGCTACTTATATTTTACAACTTTTTTTATCAAAAATCAATACCTTGACAAAATCTTTTATTTGTGATATACTGATTCTTGGCACATAATATGCGCTTGTGGCGGAATTGGCAGACGCGCCAGACTTAGGATCTGGTGTCCCCGACGTGCAGGTTCAAGTCCTGTCAAGCGCACCAGTTGGAATGATATCCGTTTCTCACGGAATGGGTGATATGCCTTCGGCATGATATCGCACTTCGTGCGATGATATACGCTCCGCGTATAATATTTATCATATTTTCGTGCAGCGAAAATATATCATACGGCGTCAGCCGTATATCATATCGCGCAGGCGATATATCATTAAATAATACAAAAAGTGCGAGAGTTTTTATCCCCTCTCGCACCTCTTTTTTATATTCTCATTGCCTTGTCAACGCCGAGGCAGCAAAGTATAGCCTGTGCATCGGTGCGCAGTCCAAGCTCGCGGTTGAGATCCTCCATAACACGGTCACGTATCGTGTCTGGAACGAGGATGGCAACAACCTCGCGTTCCTCCTCGAGCGTCTTACCAAGCAGCTCAGCAGCCTCATTGTCTGCAAGATTTGCACGGATTACAGTACCGCCTGTTGCACCGGCAGTGCGCGCCACCTTCATAACCTCATCGGCACATCCGCGGTTGACTGTGGCAAGCACTAAACTGTGTTTGTATTCATTTTTCATCGCCGTATCCTCCTGTGTGGTAATAGACTGCGCCGGACGTGTAACCATTATTGCCATCAGATTGTTGATCGCAGTAAGCGGCATTATCATCATGATTCCGTGTCCGCCGCGGCGTGTCGGATCGCTCTCCATTTCGGATGCAAACTGCTCCGCGGCACGCTTTGCCGCAAGGCTTATAACAATATCCTTGTCACGCGAGCCGAGTCCGAGAATATCCATCGTTTCCGAGGATGCTGTTCCCTGACCGACAGAACGAAAGTGCCATTTGATTTGATGTGCATCCAGCTTTTCGATAATCTTCGCGCCTTCTCCGCGCTTTGTTATCGTCAGAAGCAGCATTATACGTTCCATTATGCAGCCTCCTTTTCGTCATCGAAATAAACAATACAGTCAGGAATATTCGCAAGAGCGGCAACTGCCTTTTTGTGCTTTGCTTTGCGGCGAAGCTCGGCAATAAGACCGATGCACTGTATCGTTATAAGCGGCGTTATCGCAACCATCGCAACAATACCGAAAGCATCCGTCATAAGATTTCCGCCAACCGCCGTGCAAGCTCCCATCGCAAACGGAAGCAGGAATGTCGTCGTCATAGGGCCGCTCGCAACTCCGCCCGAGTCAAACGCAACGCCCGTATAAAGGCGCGGAACAAAGAAACTGATTGTAAGTGAAATGAGATAACCACCAATCATGAACGGGATAAGCGGTATACCCGTCAACACACGGAGCATCGCGATACCGACAGAGAACGCTACACCTATCGACAAACCTATGCCGATAGTTTTCTGAGTGATCGTACCGTTTGAAATTTCCTCAACCTGCTTTTTAAGCACGTGTACGGCAGGCTCGGCGGCAACGGTGAACCAACCGACCAGCATACCGACGGGAATAAGAATATATCGGAACTCCGTTTTCGCAAGCACCTCGCCGATCAACTGACCTGCAGGCATGAAAGCAACATTTGCGCCGGTTAAGAACAGTACAAGTCCGACATATGTATAAACGAAACCGATAATCGCCCTCGGAAGTGCATTACCGTGGAAACGACGGAAGATGAGCTGAAACAGTATAAACACTGCAACGATGGGCGCAAACGCAATCAGCATCTCATATGCATAATGCGGAAGCTCATTTGCGATCATCCTGAAGGCATCTTGAGTTGTATGTATATCGGCAATAGTCGAGGTAGTCGCCGAAGCTTCGGGAGTATAGACGATCGAAAGTATCAGCACAGACATGATCGGGCCGACGCTCGCAAATGCAACCGTACCAAAGCTCTCCTCGCCATGATGTGAACCACTGACAGTCGCCATACCTGCGCCGAGCGCCATAATGAACGGAACGGTGATCGGGCCGGTTGTAACTCCGCCGGAATCAAACGCCGCCGGAATAAAATCTGCCGGAGCGAACATTGCAAGTATCATTACAATAATATAAAACGCAATGAGCAGATAATTGAGTCTGAAGCCGAACTTTGTACGCAGCATCGAAACCACGATAAAGAGTCCGACACCAACGGCAACGAACATGATCAGAACCATATTCGGAACAGAGGGGATCTGCTGCGCAAGCACCTGCAAATCAGGCTCCGCAATAGTGATAAGCACACCCATAACAAAGCAGCAGATAAGGTTAAGCCAGGTCCGCCTCGAGCGGCTCATAACGACACCGATACCCTCACCGAGCGGCTGCATCGACATTCCGGCACCGAGCGTGAAAAGGCTCATACCGAAAATAAGAGCGAGCGCGCCGAGGATAAACAGCACCATAATGCCCGAATCAAGCGGAGCGACACTGATACTGAGCAGAAGCACTATCGCCGTTATGGGCAGAACCGAGGAAAAGGACTCAATAATTTTTTCCTTAAATATAACAACACACCTCCCGTGGACACAGAAAAACGTCGGCAATCGCAGTCGCCGACACCCTCCAGAATACTCTAATAATATTTTATCATATCGCTCTGAAAATTGCAAGGGAATCATTATTACCTAAATGTAAAATGTTCCGCCGTTTTTTGCCATTAAACTGTTAATATGGAATAAATCGCCTCCGAATTTCCGGAATACAAGAAAATTTAACAAACAATTTTGCGAAAGCCCTTGATTTAATGAAAAAAATGGAGTATAATAATATAGTTAGAAATTAAAAACTATTTATAGGAGCGTATAAAATCATGGCACTTGTAACAACTAAGGAAATGTTCAAGAAGGCATATGAGGGCGGTTACGCAATCGGTGCTTTCAACATCAACAACATGGAGATCGTTCAGGCGATCACTGAAGCTGCAGGAGAAACAAAGTCCCCTGTTATTCTTCAGGTATCCGCAGGCGCGAGAAAGTATGCAAAACAGGAATATCTTATGGCTCTCGCTGACGCAGCTATCAAGGATTCCGGCGTTGACCTCGCTCTCCATCTCGACCACGGCGCAGATTTCGAAATCTGTAAGGCTTGTATCGACGGCGGCTTCACTTCCGTAATGATCGACGGCTCACATCACAACTTCGAGGATAACATCGCTGTAACCAAGAAGGTTGTTGAGTATGCACACGAGCGCGGCGTTGTTGTTGAAGGTGAACTAGGCGTTCTCGCAGGCGTTGAGGATGACGTTGTGGCTGAAAAGTCCTCTTACACCCGTCCTGAGGAGGTTGAGGAGTTCGTAAGCCGTACAGGCGTTGACTCTCTCGCTATCTCCATCGGTACTTCTCACGGTGCATATAAGTTCACTCCCAAGCAGTGCACCAGAAACGAAAAGGGCATCCTTGTTCCGCCTCCGCTTCGTTTTGATATTCTTGAAGAAGTTGCAAAGCGTATCCCCGGCTTCCCGATCGTTCTCCACGGTGCTTCCTCCGTTCCGCAGGAATATGTTCAGGAGATCAACGAGATTGGCGGCAAGCTTCCGGACGCTGTCGGTATTCCCGAAGAACAGCTTCGCAAGGCTGCAACTCTCGCTGTATGTAAGATCAATATCGACTCCGATATCCGTCTTGCAATGACCGCAGGTATCAGACGTGTCCTCAAGGAACAGCCCGAGGTATTCGACCCCAGAACCTACCTCACCGTTGCTCGTGCAGAGGTTAAGAAGATGGTTGCTCATAAGATCATCAACGTTCTCGGTTCCGCAAATACCCTCTAATATAAAAATGACATCGGTGCCGCGGTATGAAAGTCACGGCGCCGATATTTTTAGTTAAAACAAAGGAGTCTGCCCGGATAATGAAATGGACAGAAAACTACCGCGTCAATTCTCACGACTGTGACGCATCGGGCAAGGTACGCCCGTCATTGATACTAAGATATATGCAGGAAACGGCAAATCTACAGCTTCATAACCTCGGCCCGACGACGGATGAGCTTATACGCGACGACCGTGCATTTATCTTAAGCCGCATAAACATGAGCGTTTACGCAGATCTATATGCCTATGATAATATTTCGGTAAGCTCATGGGCCTGCGAAAGCCGCGGCGTCAGCTTCAACCGCTGTTATCAGATTCACCGAAACGGTAAACTTGTTGCCGAGGCAGCATCTGTTTGGGGACTTATTGGTATTTCCGATCATAAAATATACCGTGTTGAGGATGTCATACTCGGCTTTGACACGGATGAGCCGCTTGAGCTTGATGCACCGAGGCGTGTACACATTCCGCGCGATATTTCGCTTTCGCTTGTCGGCGAACGCCCGATAGTTTACAGCGATCTCGACCTCAATCAGCATATGAACAACACCAATTATCCCGATATGCTCTGCGACTTTATTCCCGATATCGTAAATCAGAGAATACTTAGTATCAGTATCAGCTTTGCAGGCGAAGCAAGACTCGGCGAAACCCTCAAGGTGTATATGCAAAAAGAGGAGGATCAGTATTATTTCCGCACTATCCGCAGTGACGGTTCAATAAACGTCGAAGCGATGATCATGGTGGAAGACTAACACTTATTTGCCAAAACACACGTCAAAATTGCTTGACAAGACGTAAACTATGTGATATACTATCCCCATAGCAGGCATGAAGCCGCACGGGAAATATCCCAAGTCCGCCAAGCGGAAATATTACAATAACATTTAATAATACCATGAAGGTATCGGCGATGACATATGAAGTGTTACCGCCCGATACCTTATTTTCTTGAGGAGATTAAAAATGAAAAAAGTTTACCGCACACTTGTTTTCGCGGCGATGTGTCTTGCGCTCGCCATTGTGCTACCCTTTTTGACGGGTCAGATACCCGAAATCGGTCAGATGCTCTCGCCGATGCATATCCCTGCTCTGCTTTGCGGATTCATCTGCGGCCCTGTTTGGGGACTTATCGTCGGCTTTGTCGCTCCGCTTCTTCGCAGTGCTATTTTCGGTATGCCGCCGTTCCCGACGGTTGCACTTCCCATGGCGTTCGAGCTTGCCGCATACGGTCTTGCGTCAGGTCTTTTATATAGGCTTTTGCCAAAGAAAATCCCTTACATATACGTTTCGCTCATCACCTCAATGATCTGCGGCAGAATCGTCTGGGGTATCGCAAAGCTTATTCTGACAGTCGCACAGAAGAGCTCGTTCACATTCACCATGTTCATCACAGGCGCAGTTACAAGTGCCGTGCCCGGTATCATCTGTCACATTATCCTGATTCCACTCATTGTAATGGCACTGAAGCGAGCAAAAATGCTTTCGGAGCAGTAAAATGAAAACAATACTCAAGGAACACGCAAAAAAATATCCGCTGATGCAGCCGCAGGACGCCGTGAAGCTCATCTATCAGGCAACATTCGGCGGCGGTCATCTTATAAAAGACGAGGCAACCGTACTCGAGCGTCTGCGCATGGAATACTTGTCGTGCGAGCACCGCGACGTCCCTTTGCAAACAGAATCACTCGGCGAAACATCAAGGATTTATCTTGATTCTATCCTTAACGACACCGAGCTTGAAATTATAGCAAAGATATTCTCTGTCTCCGCAAAACACTACTGCGTCGGTTATGATTTGGCAGACGAACAGACAAAATCCATCTTCACCGAACGACTGTCACAACTGAAAGCACTCTGCCGCGACGGTTACTTTAACTTCACGCCCGAAGCGCTTGATGATTATCTCGCCACATACAGTACAGCATCTTATCCGCCCGTAAGTCACAGTGAAGAATACCGCATGGCGTATAAACCGTCATACCGCGTCGTAGACAGCCGTTACCTGCCTTTGCTTGAAGCTATAACGGCAATCGCACATCGTATGAGAACAAATGAGCGTGTCATTGTCGGAATAGACGGCCACTGTGCCTCGGGAAAAACCACCGCTGCAAAGCTGATAAGCGAAATTCTCGGCGGCGGGGTGATCCACATGGACGACTTCTTTCTTGTACCCGAGCTTCGTACAAGTGAGCGTCTCGCCGCTCCCGGAGGAAACATACACAGCGAGCGTTTTCTTGACGAGGTAATACCGCATTTACGTGATACAGACGGATTCTCATACCGTAAATTTGAGTGTTCAAAAATGGCATACGCCGACAGTCCCTGCCATATCGGAAAGTGTGGGCTTATCATCTGCGAGGGCTCGTACTCGCTTCATCCGAGCTTCGGTGAATATTACGATATCGCGCTGTTTTTTAATATATCTCCGAATGAGCAGATCGAGCGTATCCGCAAACGCGACGGCGAATATATGCTGTCCCGTTTTATAAACGAGTGGATACCAATGGAGAACCGTTATTTTGAAGCGTTTGATGTTAAGGAAAAATGTGATTTTGTTGTTCGGCAATAAACTTATCAATTCATAAACAAAAAAACATTCGGAGCAGTCCACGAAAAAACTGCTCCGATTTTTATTTTAGTCAATAACCTTGACCTTGTATCCAACCGAATACTCGCCGCCGACGGGAAGATTGATTGCATAAGGCTTGTCCTCGAAATTACCGGTTTCATCAAGATGCGCCGGAAGACCGTTCCAAGGCTCAAGGCAAACAAACGGTGCCTGCTTCTTAGGAGGAGTCCATACGCCGAGAGCATCAAATCCGTTGAAATCGAACTCGATACCCTTTCCGGTAACCTTATGTACAAGCTTTACCTTGCGGCTCTGAAGCTTCTTTGTAAGGAGTACATCAACGTCGTAATCGTCGTGATTCAGCTCCCATTCATTTGTGTTCTTCAGCTTGTCAACAACGGGAAGTGCTGCATCAATGTAACCACCGCCGTAGTTTGTGGTATAGATAACGTCCTCGTTCTCAACCTTCTCGAAAACGAGCATGTAATCGGAGAACTTTTCGCCGTCGTTCATCGGGCAGCGGAAGCCGGGATGACCGCCGATGCAGAACCAGATCGGCTTATTGTCGGTATTTGTAACCTTAAATTCGGTCGAGAAGCCCTCGTCTGTGATCTTGTGTGTAACCTTGAGGCTGAAGCTGTACGGATAAAGCTTCTTGGTCTCCTCATCGTCACGAAGCTCGTATGTCAGGGTGTCAGCACCGCTGTCAATGAGAACAAACTCTCTCTTTCTCGCAAAACCGTGCTTTGCAAGCGGATATGCAACGCCTTCAAATTTCACACTGCTGTCAATAGTCGAGCCGACAGTCGGGAAAAGCACGGGAGTGTGGCTTGCCCAATATTCGGGAATGCCCTCCCAAACATATTCCTTACCGTCGAGCTTATAGGAGATAAGCTCACCGCCGAGAGTCGAGCAGACGGCGCTCGCACGGGCTGTTTTGATTTCGCTGTTCATAGTTTAACTTCCTTTCAAAATATTTTCATATAAAAATCGGCAAGACGTTAAATTCCGCCTCGCCGATATAGTTACTTATTGCTTCGTCCGCGGGGGAAAATCATTGTTGTCACGACTATTTTGTGCAGCTTTTGCAGCTTCTTCAGCCTCGCGCATGATACGTGCATCCTCATCAGCCTTAGCCTTGTCGCTGTTTTCCTTTGCACTCTTGCGTTTCTTTTGCGCCGCCATTTCTTCAAGCTCCTCGATGGTGGGCTCACCCTCCATCGCAGCCTTAAACTGATCCTCGTCCATAACCTCATTCTTCTGGAGGAATTCTGCAACAAAATGAAGCTTGTTTATATTCTCGGAGAGTATCTTCATCGCGGTGTTGTATGCTGCGTTAATGATACTCTTGATTTCGTTGTCAATAAGCGTTGCGGTGTCCTCGGAATAGTTACGCGAGGTGTTGAAGTCTCTGCCGAGGAATACCTCGTCACTGCCGTGCTCCGAGCCGTAAACGATCGGTCCGAGTGTGTCGCTCATACCGTACTTGGTGACCATGTTGCGAGCGATGTTTGTTGCGCGCTGAATATCGTTTGAAGCACCTGTGCAGATGTCACCGATTATCAGCTTTTCAGCAACACGTCCGCCGAGCAGGGATGCAATTTCATGCTCCATATCGCTCTTTGACATATGCGCTCTGTCCTCAATCGGAAGCGGCAAAGTATAGCCTGCCGCACGTCCTGCAGGGATGATCGAGATCTGATGAACCGACGTATTGGGCTGGAGCAGCTTCATAACGATGGCGTGACCTGCCTCGTGATATGCCGTGATGCGCTTGTCATCCTTGTGAATGACCTTCGATTTCTTATTGGGACCAACGATAACCTTGATGGTTGCTTCCTCAAGCTCCTCCATACCGATGAGGCTCTTGTTTTTGCGTGCCGCTAAAAGTGCCGCCTCGTTAAGAAGGTTTTCAAGATCAGCACCGGTGAAGCCGACCGTCGTCTTTGCAAGAGAGGAAAGATCAACATCCGCTTCAAACGGCTTACCCTTTGCGTGAACGGCGAGGATTTCCTCACGTCCCTTCATATCGGGATAGTTAACAGTGATCTGACGGTCAAAGCGTCCGGGACGAAGAAGTGCCGGATCGAGAATATCGGGGCGGTTTGTTGCCGCCATAACGATAACTCCGTCATTTCCGCCAAAGCCATCCATCTCAACAAGGAGCTGGTTAAGCGTCTGTTCACGCTCATCATGACCGCCGCCGAGACCTGCACCGCGGTGACGTCCGACAGCATCAATTTCATCAATAAATACGATACTTGCAGGATTCTTTTTCGCCGTGTCGAAAAGGTCACGCACTCTCGACGCACCAACACCGACATACATCTCAACAAAATCCGAGCCGGAGATCGAATAGAACGGCACACCTGCTTCACCTGCAACAGCCTTTGCAAGCAGTGTCTTACCCGTACCGGGAGGGCCCATCAAGAGAACGCCGTGAGGAATATGAGCGCCGAGCTTTGAGAACTTCGCGGGATCCTTCAAAAATTCAACAACCTCTTTGAGCTCCTCTTTCTCCTCATCTGCACCTGCAACGTCCTTAAAGAAAACCTTCTTTTTCTCGTCCGAGCCGAGCTTTGCGCGAGCCTTGCCAAATCCGCCGACCTTGCCGCCCTTACCGCCTGCTGTCTGATTCATGATGAATATCCAGAACACTATAAACAGCACAGCAAGGATGACATACGGAAGCATACCAACCCACCACGGAATGATCTGCGGCTCGGCAATATCGTAAGCCT
Organism: uncultured Lachnospiraceae bacterium; assembly: GCA_964430755.1. Taxonomy (GTDB): domain Bacteria; phylum Bacillota; class Clostridia; order Oscillospirales; family CAG-272; genus Flemingiibacterium. The sequence continues at coordinate 23,334 of CAYSFT010000014.1, forward strand.
CGATAATGCCCTCATGATACTGTTCTTCAATAGTTTCACCAAACTGATTCCAGAAAAGGTCAAGATCGCGCAGTCCATACGTCGCAACCTCACCGTCATGCTTCCAGATTGTCAGCTTGTTGTTTTTATCAATCTCAAACTCCTTGACCTGCTGCTCGTGGAAGTATTTGTCAATGTCACTGTAAATGACCTCTTCACCCGGCTGACTGCCGAACAGCGTTGCCATTGAAATGAGTATAAGTCCGATAAGCACAACATAAAAGATTAAAATTTTGAAATTTGATTTCATTACTCACCTTACCTCAAAAAACTGAGGCTCTCCTTGATATATAATGTCACCCGTAAGGTTATTTTTCGTAAACCTCGGGCTTCAGAATGCCTATGTAAGGCAATGCTCTGTATTTTTCGGCAAAATCGAGTCCGTAACCGACAACAAACTCATCGGGAATGGACTTGCCGCAGTAGTCCGGCGTGAAATCAACCTCACGGCGGGACGGTTTATCAAGCATTGTTGCGGTTTTAACGCTGCGAGCTCCCTTGAGAAGCAGATATTCAACAAGATAAGAAAGTGTCTTGCCGCTGTCGATTATATCTTCAACAATGAGAATATCTGTGTCTGCAAGATCTTTTCTGTGAAGATCGAGCAGAATGTTGACCGAGCCGCTTGTTACCGTTGCATTTCCGTATGAGGAAACCTTCATAAAATCAATCTCCACGGGAATACTTATCTTCTTCATAAGATCGCCCATGAAAACAACCGCGCCTTTGAGAATACAAACGAGCAGTAAACGCTTACCTCTGTAATCCTCGCTGATCTTATCTGCAATACCGCTTACGATCTCATCGAGCTCTTTTTCGCTGACGAGCACACTTTGAATGTCGTTATTCATTTTAATCTCCATTATAATAATATGTTATTTTAATTCCGTCACCGCAAGGCTTCACCCTGTCAGCAACGGGAAATTCGGGAACCCAGACAATGCCGTCAGCATCGCAGAAAATCGGAGTGCGGCATCTTTTTTTCGTTGAATATCCGCGATCGTTATAAAGCTTTTTGAGCTTGCGCGTCATTTTTCCAAACACATATGCATCCCCATCACGTCTTGAGCGCACCGAGAGCATATTCTTTATTTTATCAGAACTTAAAATCGTGTGTATTGATAATTTGTAAATATTTTGCAGGGTTTCGTTATCTTTTTGTAAATCCTCTCGACAATCTTCGCATTTTGCAACGAAAACCGCGAAATCGGGATTTTTAAAAATGTTCACGCCCTCATGAAGCGTATATTCAAACTGAATCGGCTTCAGGTCAGCTTCATCGGTGAAATAAAGACATCCACCCTCGACAACCGCGAGGGCTCCACCAGGCAGTGACACACTCGAGTTGTTTCGTCCACGCTCGGCAAGCGAAAGCATAGAATCAACGTGAACCGTCTCAAGCGTCTCCGCCGAAACCGAGGAAAACATTTTGCAAACGGCACGTGATGCAATTGCCCTCTCCGTTTTTGAAAGAAGCTTCACATCAATACGTCCGTCCGTAACATTTTCCGAGACGAAACGCTCTGCCGCCAAATCAAGATACACCGCATCATCGCGAAGACTGCGTGTCATACGTTTAACCGAATCAAGCAGCGACGGATTCACCTTTTCAAGGCGCGGAACGATTTCATGGCGAAGATAATTTCGCGTATAAGCCGTGTCGTTATTTGTGCTGTCAAATATATATTCTGTACTGTTTTCGGTAAGATATCCGATTATATCGCGCTTTGATGTGTAAATAAGCGGTCGGATAACCGGTATTCCCGAAAGCATACGCACCGGCGGTATACCGCAAAGTCCGGAAGCACCGCATCCTCGAGTCAGATTAAAAATCACGGTTTCGGCATTATCATCGGCATTGTGCGCCGTTGCAATACAAGTGAGCCTCGGATCGGATCTTACCGCTCCCACAAAAGCATCATATCGAAACTCGCGTGCCGTTTCTTCAAGCCCTCGTCCGCTCTCATGCGCAAGAGCCGGGATGTCGGCTTGCTCAAGCGTGAAATCAATTCCGAGCTTCTCACAAACCGTGCGGCAAAATTCTGCATCGCGGTCAGCTTCACCGCCGCGTATACCGTGATGAACGTGCAATGCGCGAAGATATAAGCCTCGCTCATCGCATATCTCTTTCATGATATGAAGCAGTGCCGTTGAATCGGCGCCGCCCGAATATCCGACGAGTACACCCTTTTGATTGTCGAGCATACTGTAAATATCGGTCGCGGAAAATAAATCCTGCCAATTATATTTTTTCATAAAAACTCCGCTTATGCCGGAGGCTCGGGCGTTCCGTCGGATGCCATTGAGGTGAACTTCGTATACTGACCGAACCAGCCCATCGGCACTCTCTGGGTTGAACCGTGACGGTTTTTCGCCACGTGAACATCGGCAATGTTCTGCTTTTCGGGGTCATTCTGATAATAGTCACGCGAGAGAAACATAATGATATCCGCGTCCTGCTCGATCGCACCGGAGTCACGAAGGTCGGAAAGCATCGGCGAGCTGTCTGCGCCCTTTCTCGATTCGGGATTACGCGAGAGCTGTGCGCAGCAGATAATCGGCACCATAAGCTCCTTTGCGAGTATTTTAAGGTTACGCGAAATATCGCTGACCTCTTGAACACGGTTGTCAATCTTACGGTCAGACTGCATGAGCTGCAGATAGTCGATAACAACAAGTCCGAGATTCTTCACACGGCGCAGCTTCGATTTCATTGCCGTTGCCGTAATGCCCGTAGTGTCGTCAATATAAATGTCACATTCGGTAAGGTTAGCCGAAGCGTGTGCAAGCTTGATCCAGTCATCGCTCGAAAGCTCGCCCGAGCGGATATTGTGGCTGTCAACAAGTGCTTCACTCGAAAGCATACGCGAAACGAGCTGCTGTGCCGACATTTCAAGAGAAAAGATACAAACCGCCTTTTTGGTGTCACGCGCAACATTTGTTGCAATATTGAGCGCGAACGAGGTTTTACCGACACCGGGACGTGCACCGACTATGATAAAGTCGCTCTTACCCATACCGACAAGCACCTTGTCAAGATCGCCGAATCCCGTTGGAACACCGAGTGTTTCGGCGCGGTTGGTCTGAAGATTATGAAGATGCTCAAATGTTCCGACAAGAACTTCCTTAATATGCGTAAAGCCCTTGGTTTCATTTCCTTCGGCAATCGAGAAGATCTTCTGCTCGGCGTTTCCGATGATGTGCATAACCTCATCCTCGGCACTGTACGCCGCTTCGGAAATCTCCTCCGATGCAGAAATCAGACTTCTGAGCAAGCTCTTATCTTTAACGATTCTCGCATAATCCGCCACATTCGCCGCAGACGGAACAACGTCCGCAATCAGCTTTATGTAGGATCTGCTGTTTGATTCATCGTAAACACCGCGGTGAACAAGGGTGTCGATAAGGGTAACGATGTCAATATCCCTGTTTTTCAAATACATCTCCTGCATAGCGAGGTAAATCTCTTTGTGTTCTTCAACGTAGAAATCCTCGCTTTTCAGTATACCCACAACAACGTCGATACATTCCGGATCAATGAGAATTGAACCAAGCACCGACTGCTCCGCATCAAGCGAAAACGGCAGCTTACGGTTAAAAAGCTTTTCTTCCATTTTTATTTATCTTCGCCGATAACGACGTTGATCTTGCCAACGACCTCGGCATGAAGCTTAACGTCAACAGTGTGCGTTCCAAAGGTCTTGAGCGCATCGTCAAGCTGAATCTTACGCTTGTCAACGGTGATATCAGCCTGCTTTGAAAGCTCCTCGGCGATATCCTTTGAGGTGACGGAGCCGTAAAGTCTGCCGTCAACGCCTGCCTTGCCCTTGAACTTAACTATAACCGCTTCAAGCTTTGCGGCAGTGTCCTTCGCATTCTGAAGCTCAACCTCTTTTCTGTGTGCCTCAGCCGCTTCGCGTCCCTTTATCTCATTGAGCGCCTTATTGTCAGCGATGATCGCAAGTCCCTTGGGAAGAAGGAAGTTGCGCGCATATCCGTCGGATACGTTGATAAGCTGACCTTTTTTACCCTGTGACTTTACGTCCTGTGTGAGTACTACTTTCATTTTATATATCTCCTAACATTACATTTAGTTTTTGGTCATATATTCGTCAATTGCTTCCTTGAGACTCGTCAGAGCCGCAGTCATTGATACGTCAGAGAGGAATGCGCCTGCCGCCTCATAATAACCGCCGCCGCCGATCTTTTCAAGGATAAGCTGTACATTGATGTTTCCGGCAGAACGTGCGGAAATGTGTACGCTGTTATCAATTCTGACAAGCGCGAAGCTCGCCATAACGCCGTTGACGCCAAGCAGCTTGTCCGCAGCCTTTGCCGCCGCGATACGGTCTGACTGTGTTCCGTCACTGTCGCTCATCGAGATTGCAAACATCTGACGGTAAGTGATAACATTCATCGAGAATTTAGCCTCTCGCATGAAATCCTCAAGATCGGTCTGGAAGAAATGCTGTACCTCTGTCGGGTTCGCACCCTCGCCGCGCAGATAAAGTGCCGCGCTGAATGTACGAACGCCGGTGTTGCGCGAGAACTGCTTTGTGTCAAGTAACATTCCGGCATAAAGCACGTCCGCTTCCTCACGGTGAAGCCCTCCAATCGGGAGAGCCTGCTCAAGCATCTCGGAAACAAGCTCACTTGCAGACGATGCCGACGGTTCAATATAAGAAATGATCGGCTCGCGTTTGAAATCGCCTGTTTTTCTGTGATGGTCGATGATCGCAATGGATGCAACGTTATCGGCAATATCGGGCGACTCAAACTGCACCGGATTGTTTACGTCAACAATAACGAGAAGGGTTTCGGAATTGATCATATCCTGTCCCGTAATGCTGTCAACAAAGATATCGGCATATTCGGGAAGCGGTGCAACACGGCTGAGTGCGCTCTTTATATTGGCGTCGTCACGGTTGACGATAATATTCGCCTTGACTCCGCAGAACATCGCAAGTCTCGCAATACCGACGCAGGCACCGATCGAGTCATAGTCGGGATTACGGTGACCCATAATGAGCACGTTACTTGCCTTTGCCATACTGAGCGAGAGCTGGTTTGCAATGACACGTGCACGCACCTTTGTACGCTTCTGAACAGTCTTTGTGCGTCCGCCGTAAAACTCGGTGTTATGACTGTTTTTGACAACGACCTGGTCGCCGCCTCGCTGTAATGCAAGGTCAAGGGAAGCGTGTGCATCGTGGTCTTTGTCGGCGAGCGTTCCGTTGACGCGTGAGATACCGATTGAAACGGTGACAGGCATACTTCCCTCACCTATGCGCACCTCACGTATACGGTCAAGCACATCAAACTTTCTCTCAACAAATTCATCAAGATATCTCGCTTCAAAGAGGAAAATGAACTTATCGCGCTCATATTCTTTAAGAATACCGCCAACCGAATCAGCCCATTCCTTGAGAATCGCCTCAACCTGTGCCGCCGCAGAACGGTACTTCTCCTGAACGAACTGCATGAGCTCATTGAGGTTATCAATCATAACATAAGCGATGATGGTTTCCTCATCGGAAAGACGCTTTGCAAGCTGACGAAGCTCGGTGCGCTCGTTCCAGACGGTGATCACGTAATCCTTGCCCTCGGCTGTGATTTTGTAGCCTTTTATACGAAAAACGCGGTCATTCGCCACGGCTTCAATTCCATCGGGTGAATCGGTTTCTTCGGCAGGTGTGACTGTTTCTGAAAGGATACGGTCGATCGTAACGTCAACGATGCTGTCAATATACTTGGTATAAAGCACCTCACACGGATTTGTCGCCTTGGTGAAAGCGGTGTTATACCAGATTATCTTGCCCGATTCATCGCATATGACAACGGGGAGATAAAGCTTTAAGATAAAATCAAGCGTGATATTGCCGAGTATCGGCGACAATTTTTCGTCATCGGGATTTGCCATATGAAAGCTGAAAAAGCCGTATAATTTAAGTCCGATAAATTCCGCCGCAAAAAAGCAGACGAGCATCACCGCACCGACAGTCAGTGCATCAAGCGAGGAAAAACGCATTATAAGCGCATAGATGATAAAAAACAACGCGGCAATGACAATGCTGATGGTTACACGCACTGAAAATCTGCGTGTTTTTGTTTCGTGTTTATTCTTCATCCGAAATCACTCCTTTCGGTTTTTCATAGCGTGCTTTACGGCACGGTTTTCTTTGATGGTGACAGCAAGTCCGAGTACACAGAAAAGTGTTACAATAAGCGATGGGTTTATAAAGAGAAACACAAGCGCAAGTATCGGTATTATCCGACCGAAGGCACCCTTTTGCGCTTTACCGCGAATCATAAGTATGAGATCTCTGATTCCGCAGTAAATAAAGCCCGGCGAAAGTATTATAACAAGATTCTGAAGTGCAAGATACACCATGCCGGGATTACTATCCGACGAAGCAAGCAAAAACGATATAATGTAAGCCGCAATATAAACAAAGACGGTAACACTGTCAATCCCGATTCGCCACTGCACGGGTTCCCTTGAAACCTCAACCTTAGGTCCATCCTCTGCCATAACCGCTCTGACGTGCACTCTGAGTCCCATCGGGAGATAACGACTCATGTCAAATGCGCCTGCGAGCAAACGTGTTGCAAGAGTTGCAAAATATGCGAAAATGAGCATCATCATAGCAGAGCTTCCGATGAGTGTGGTTTTGACATAATAGAAGAGCTCATCAATCATCTGTTCTGTAAAAAGCGGCTGAGTTTTACCGTCAACCTCTGCAGTCAGCTTTCTAAACTCCTCGGCAACAGGAATAAACGCTTCATCAATATACGTGCCGATCGTTTCAATATTCAGCGCACCGTACACATTATAAACAACAAGAGCAAAGTGTACCGCATACAAAGCGAAAATAACAATCGCCGCAAACGCAATTGACGCTGTTCTTCCGAGCCCTGAGCGAACGGTTATATAAATCGGCAACGAAAGAGCAAGCGGGCAAAGAGTCAGCATTGCCATCGTAAGCTGTCCGCTGTAAATAAACATCGCCGCAAACGGCACAATATTAACAAAAAGCAGCAGTAACAGTTTCGGGGTTGATTTATTGAATTCAAACGCAAGCAGAACGCTCATACCTGCCGCAATAAGTGTTAAAACAGTACCGATTATTCCAAGCGCACCAAGTGCACACAAAAAAGACATAACACAAATTGCAAAAAGGAACGCAATCTGAGTTGCTTTAGAGAGGTTTTTATTTATATTCTGCGGCGTGCTGCCGTTAACTTCATTTTGTTCCTTATCCAAGATAAACACTCCTCAGCCCATCGAGGGGCACAATACTCCATATTAATCTCATTATAATATTATATCACCTTTTTTTCAATATGTAAATACCTATCATGAAAATTTTGCATAACTTTTGAGCGTTTTGCGCATCTTCTTTCAAAATAATCGCCTTTTCCCTATCGTCTCAGCATAAAATTAACCCTTGCCTCGGCTTCGTATTTCAAACAAAAAAGGAGCCGTTCGAAAACAGCTCCCAAAAATCAAATATTCTTTTGCCGAAATTATGTGTGAGGTCAATTCTGTGTGTCGTCCGCGCGAGGAGGTTGTCTCTGCTGCTGTGCATAAGGCGTGTAACCTTGCTGCATCATCTGCTGACGGCGAAGCTGCTCACGGCGGCGTTGTGCTGCCAGACGGCGCTGTTTGCGTATATACTGTGCTCGCAGATAAAGTACACCGTATGCCGCCACGGCAAGAAGCAGAAGTGTTAACAGAATCACGAAGAACCAGCCAAAGAAGCCCATTCCGTTTTTCGTGTGAATAACCACACTTTCAAGCCAGATACCGTATTCGCCCTCCTCGGGAGCAGTGTCCTGCGTTTTAACCCAAAGCTTGATCAAATCAGCATCACCGTCAGATGCCGAAATGAGATCCTTTATTTTGAAGCTGATATCCTGCCATTCGCCGGGTTTTATTGAGGATATGCCCTCATAAACAACCGTATCACTGTCAGCATCGCCGTTTGACTGTAAACGAAGCATCACGTCAAGCGGAGTTTCGGCGCTCGGCGCATTCACCATCATACGTACTGTAATGTAATGCGCTTTCTCTAAGTCTCCGTCACCGATAATGTTACCTATACCCTTATATTCTGTCGGGATCCCATTTATCTGCGCATAAAGTACCGTCCGGTCACCGCCCTCAACGGGACGAAGCTCAAGATAGTTTACACCGTCTGTCGGATAAAATCCCTCGTCATTGCCGCCGGTGAGACTGAACAGTGTCTTTGCAGTGTAACCCTTTGCAAAATCAGAGGATTCGGCGTTTGTTGACGGAATCAGTGTGCGTTTGTTGAACACTTTATATTTGACATTATCACTCATAACCGCGCCGAACGCATCCTCGCCAACGGTCTGTTTCACAAACGCAGTAACCGCCTCGCTCTGTTCGGTGTCAATAAGCGAAAAGACGTTGTATATCGGCTTCTTTGCCGCGGGCTCGGAAACGCTTCCCGACTCATTTGTCCAAAGACCGTAGTAACGTGTCTCACCCGAATGGTCGACATGACCGTGATAAATGAACGCATCAATGTCCTCATTCTGATCGGCTGTATAATATGCGAGCGCATAAGCAGCCGCCTGCATCGTCATTGAATCATTTGTTCCTGGGTCACCCGAGATGCCAAACTCTCCAATTATAATGCTTCTCGGCTCCGAATTGTAAAGAAACTGTTCTTCGCTCATATAACGAGTCAGCGTGTTTATGTTCTTCATCGTTATATACGGAGTTTCAAAGCTGTCGCTCGCCTGTGTGTCGTTCCAGTAATCGGTCAGCGCGGTGTCGGAAGCGTAAGGATTTATTGAAAGTCCCCACGGAATGTCGCCCGATGCTTTTATCTTTTCGGCGAAGAGATTGAGAAAATCCTTTGCCGGGTAATCGCAAAGTGCGCCGGGTACTGCCGCATTGTCGCCCAGAGCCACGCAGAAATTATTCGCAAGCGAGAGATAAACTCGTCCCTCGGAATAATGCGAGCTCATCGCCGTGTAAGCGATTCTGAAAGCGGCACAGTATGACGAAACATAGCTTTCAAGATCGGTCAGCCCTGAATTGTTCCAAACACGGTTTGAATTAACCTCAAAACCGAGTATCACAGCCGGAACGAAACCGTAAGCATGATCAGACTGAGTGTAACGCGCCGTGATATAATCCATGAACGCACGGAAGAAGCTCATAGCGTTTTCGCTTTCGGTGTTGATCGCGAAGCGTTTCGCATCCGCCGAAATTCCCTCGAAATAAAGACTCTTGATGTTCTCGTGATCATCCGCCTTCGGTGCAGTAAGAATTATATTGAAATAAACGTTCATTCCTGCATCGGTGTAAGTTTTCACGCTGTGATCGAGCACTCTGAGCTTGTTCTTGTTGATATAAAATGTACGTCCGTTATAAATAAACGACTGCGCATTATCACTGTTTTCACCGAGCATATATTCGTTTATCGCAACATTGATAACCGTGTGTGCGACGCCGAGCTGCTGTGCATCGGAAAACATCTGCAGTCCAAGTCCCTTTTTCGAGCTTTTAGTCGGATACGCTTCGGTATTCTCCGCAAGAGCGTTGGCGTTTTCGATATATTTTGTGTTTGTCAGCTCGCTGTATGAGCCGTCAGCATTTTGCTCTGCAACAACAAACGCCGAATAAAGTCTTGTCAGATTGCTGTTATAGAACGAAAGCTTCGTCGTTATTTTGTCGTCGATTTTAAAGGATTTAACCGGTTCAAGCGTATTAATGTCGTCAACAGATTGATAAGGCGCAAGCTCAAAAAGATAGAGCGTTGAGGATTTATTTTCCTTGGCATATTCCTTGGGCAGCTTTATTTCAAAAGTCAGCTCTGCCTTTGATTTGTTAAGCGTCAGCGAGGATATCTCAAAGCCCTCATCCGCCGCGAAAACTCCTGATGCGAACGAAACGCATAAAAGTGCGGCAAGAACGACGCCCATCAGAATAAACGATATTTTTTTCATAGAAAATCCGATAGTTTTCATATATAAATTCTCCGATACCAAGTGATACCCGATAATCGAGCTATATTTCCATAATTATATAGTAACATATTCCGAGCGAAAAATCAATCACTATTTTTTAATTTTTATGATTTTTTGACTAATGCGAAAAGAAGATGTTGGAATAGCGTGTACGGTGGAACGGTAAATTAGAGTTTATGTGCCCTCATCAGTCTCGCTTCGCTCGACAGCTTCCCCCAGGGGAAGCCTTTTAGCAACTTTGAGCATCAGGATAAAATAATATATTTCAATTGTTTTGATTCTCCATTTCATTAACATAAATCTACTTCAAAGCCTTCCCTTGGGGGAAGGTGGCACGCCTGCGGCGTGACGGATGAGGGCACTTCTCAGAGGAGGGCACGCTAAACTATAATTTACCGCAACTCCAACAAAAACGAAAAATACGGCATACCCTTATCGGATACACCGTATTCTTGTGAACTAATTTGGTTCAGGATACGATTAAAGCTGTTCCTTAACCTTGGAGCTCTTACCAACTCTGTCGCGCAGATAGTACAGCTTTGCACGTCTAACCTTACCGCGTCTGATGATCTCAACCTTTTCAACGTTCGGGGAATGTACCGGGAAGGTCTTCTCCACGCCAACGCCGTAGGAAACACGTCTTACGGTAAAGGTTTCGGAAATGCCGCCGCCGTTCTTTGCAATGATGGTACCTTCGAACATCTGAATTCTTTCTCTGTTACCCTCTTTGATCTTGTTGTGAATCTTAACGGTGTCGCCAACGTTAAGCACGGGAGCATTTTCCTTAAGCTGCTCATTAGTTAAAGCCTTGATTAAATCCATTGTGGCTTCCTCCTTAAAAATATTAAGTGATTGAGGGCGTTCATGCAGAGCTTCGCAGCGGACCGTCCCCGCTATGAGCCGTGAGGGCACATAACGTATATATTATAGCACAAAATCCCGCCGATTGCAAGTGTTTTTTAAAAGTTTTAAGGGTGATTTTGCCGATATTTCACAGAAATATGCATATTTTTTCCGTCAGTATGAAAAAAATTTCTCACTTCGCTTTACTTTTCGAGCATATTATGTTAAAATATAGTTATAGCGTCAATAATGCAGATTGACATCACTTCAAACGGAGGTAATGCTGTATGCCGAATATACCGACTCGCGAGCGCCCGAATATGCCGCCAAGACCGCGTATGCCGCAGAATGTGCCGCAAAATATTCCGCAGAGAAATCTGCCGCCAAGCAGGAATATTCCGCCTCGCGTTGTTTACGATCCGCGCAAAGCACCGCCGAGAAATATTAACTATAAACAGCTTCAGCGCCCTCCCACAGTGAAAGGTCAGAGAGAGCGTATAAATCCGATACGTCCGACCAAAAAGACCAAGTCTTTATTACGGTCGATAATTTCGCCAAGGGCTAAAAAGCAGCCTAAAAAGAAATATAAATATAAAGAGCGGACAGTGACGCAGGAGTTTATTCTCGGATTTGTTGTCGGAGCATTGATCTTCGGCATCGCCGCAATATTCATCTGCAATGCGCTGATAGGACTTTTCACATGAGAATTGACAAATTACTTTCCGAAATGGGTATCTGCAGCCGCACCGAATGTAAAAAAGCGGCAAAGGCAGGAAAGATATGTGTTGACGGCGTACCTGTAAAGGCTGCCGATATGCACGTAGATCCCGAAAAAAGCACTGTCACATATTTCGGCGGGACAGTGAAATATAAAAAGTTCACCTATATCATGCTCAACAAGCCCGAGGGCTACATCTCCGCCACAGACGATCCGAGAGAAAAAACGGTACTCGAGCTGCTCGGCGAGCGTGAACAGAGGCTCGGACTTTTCCCATGCGGCAGACTTGACAAAAACACGCTCGGTCTGCTTATCTTAACAAATGACGGTGAATTGTGTCACCGCTTACTCTCGCCGAAGCACCACGTTTCGAAAGTGTATTATTTCAAAGCCGAGCGCCTAATAACCGAGGACGACCGAAAGCGTCTCGAATCGGGAGTCATGCTTGATAATGAGCTTACAAAGCCTGCGTCTCTTTCGCTGTGTGGCGACAAAATGTCGGGATACCTCACGCTGACCGAGGGTAAATTTCACCAGGTCAAGCGTATGCTCGAAGCGGTCTGCAACAAGGTCATATACCTTGAACGAGTCGAATTTGCCGGAATACCGCTCGACACCTCACTTGAGCGCGGCGAGTGGCGTGAATTAACCGCTGACGAAGAAAAACATTTGCAATCATTTCTAAATTAAGGAGAAACCAATGGACATCTTAAAACAACTTGCAACCGAGCTTTCGCTCACAACCGAACAGGTTGAAAACACCGTCGCACTCATCGACGACGGAAACACTATCCCTTTTATCGCACGTTACCGCAAGGAGGTCACGGGCTCGCTTGACGACGAGAGACTGCGTGACCTTGCCGAGCGTCTTACATATCTTCGCAACCTCGAAGCACGCAAAAACGAGGTGCACGCCCTCATCACCGAACAGGGCAAGATGACACCCGAGATTGAAAAGGCACTTGAAGCAGCATCAATTCTCGCAGAGGTTGAGGACATTTACCGTCCTTACCGTCCGAAGCGTAAAACCCGTGCATCGGTTGCACGTGAGCGCGGACTTGAACCGCTCGCCGAGGCGATACTCGCACAAAATGAAGTGTACGATCCCACACTTGACGATATGGCAGCAGCTCTTGTCAATCCCGAGCTCGGCGTTGAAACGGCAGAGGACGCATTTGCAGGTGCCTGCGACATCATCGCCGAGGATATTTCCGACAATGCCGATTTCCGTAAGGCTATACGCTCGCTCACACTTGACTGGGGTGAGATCGTATCCGTCGCCGCAAAGGATGAGGACTCGGTTTATTCGCAGTATTATGAATTTAAGGAACGCCTCAAAAAGCTGCCCGGTCACCGTATACTCGCCCTTAACCGCGGCGAAAAAGAGGAATTTCTCAAGGTTTCTATCGAGATGCAGAGCGATATGGTACTGAATTTCCTCTATTCGAGAATCATGCAGAAAAATGAAAGCCCTGCAAAAGTCTACGTTCAGCGTTCAATCGTTGATAGCTACGAGCGTCTTATCGCACCGTCCATTGAGCGTGAAATTCGTTCAACAATGTTTGACGATGCCTGCGAGGGTGCTCTTAAAGTGTTTGAGGTCAACCTTAAAAATCTTCTCATGCAGCCGCCGCTCAAGGGTAAGACTGCGCTCGGTTACGATCCCGGCTACAGAAACGGATGTAAGCTCGCGGTCGTTGATAAAACCGGTAAGGTGCTCGACACAGCGGTTATATATCCGATGAAGCCGCAGGAGCGTATCGAGGAATCGAAGCGCATCGTAAAGCGTCTCATTTCGGCTCACAACGTCGGCGTTATCGCAATCGGAAACGGTACCGCTTCAAAGGAAAGCGAAATCTTCATCGCAGGCCTCTTAAAAGAGATCGACGCGGACGTTAAATACGCCGTAATCAGCGAAGCAGGCGCATCGGTTTACTCCGCATCCAAGCAGGCAACCGAGGAGTTCCCGGATTTTGATGTTATGCAGAGAAGCGCAATCTCCATCGCACGCCGTCTGCAGGATCCGCTTGCAGAGCTTGTCAAGATTGATCCCAAGGCGATCGGTGTCGGACAGTATCAGCACGATATGAAGCCGGCAAGACTTGATGAGGCACTCGGCGGCGTTGTTGAGGACTGCGTAAACTCGGTCGGCGTTGACGTTAACACCGCATCCTATTCCCTGCTCTCCTATGTTGCAGGTATAAACGCAACCTCTGCTAAAAACATCGTTAAATACCGCGAGGAGAACGGTGAGTTTAAGTCGCGTGCCGAAATAAAGAAAGTGCCGCGTATCGGCGACAAGGCGTTCGAGCAGTGTGCAGGATTTTTGCGTGTATCGGGCTCGTCCGAAATACTCGACTGCACGGGCGTTCACCCAGAGAGCTACAGCATTGCAAGAGCACTTCTCGAAAAGTTTGACTATACACCCGAGGATGTACGTCTTTCACGTCTTGCAGGGCTGCGCGAAAAAGTTAAAAAGGAAGGCTTCAAGCAGATTTGCGCTGAGCTTTCAGTCGGTGAGCCGACTCTCGTTGACATCATCGGCGAGCTTGAAAAGCCGGGACGCGACGTGCGCGACGACCTTCCGCAGACCGTCCTTCGTGACGATATCCTCGATATAAACGACTTAAAGCCCGATATGATAGTTACAGGCACAGTGCGCAACGTCATCGACTTCGGCGCATTCGTTGACATCGGCGTACACCATGACGGACTTGTACACATCTCCGAGATCAGCGAAAAATATATCAAGCATCCAAGCGAGGTTCTCGCCGTCGGTGACGTGGTTCAGGTCAAGATCAAATCGGTTGACCTCAAAAAGCACCGCATCGCATTGACGATGAAATTCTGATATGGCATCGGGAAAAAGAACAAGGAAGCTTATTATATCCCTTGCAGTGATCGTCCTTGCCCTCATTTTACTCATTTTCGGCGAGGGAATATCGGATGCACTTGAAAGCGTCACAGGAATACCGGGCCTTTCAAAATTCCCGAAAATATTCTCGTCAGGGCCGAAAGAGGGCGAAGTACAGATTCACGTCATCGACGTTGACCAGGCAGACAGCATCTTAATTCGCAGTCCCGACGGAAATATACTTATCGACACGGGCACAAACGATTCCGAGGCGGATCTCAAGGCATATCTCGATGCCTGCAAGATTAAAAAGATTGATTACCTCATCTGTACGCATCCGCATTACGACCACATCGGCGGTGCGGACATGGTTATAGAAAAGTACGACGTTGAAAAAGTGCTCGTGACCTATATGAACGACGATTCAATAACATTCGATATGCTGCTTGAGAGCATCGACCGGTATGACATCATCTCCGAGATTCCAAAAACCGGAGCGGAATACACCCTCGGCGACCTCCGTTTCAAAATTCTCGCGCCGCTTGAAGTGTCCGACGACGGCAACGAAATGAGTCTCATCGTCAAGTTAACTCACGGCGACATGGATTTTCTCTTCATGGGTGATGCCGGCGAAGCGACCGAAAAGCTTCTGCTTGAAGCTTACACCGAGACAGAGCTTGACTGTGAATTTTTAAAGGTCGGTCATCACGGCTCGGAAAGCTCATCAAGTGCGCAGTTTCTCTCTGCTGTGTCGGTGGATATAGCGGCAATCTCATGCGGCAAATATAACGAATACGGTCATCCGAGAGGTGAGGTGCTGGCTCGCCTGTCAGGTTCGGGATGTGACACTGTGCTTCGAACCGATACGATGGGAACGGTCGTCGTCAGCTCAAACGGAAGCGCACTCACCGTTATAAGCGAGTGACAGTGTGAATTTTTCGACTAACTATTGACACGGACAAAAATTCCATGTATAATATTGTTGTTATGTTTATTTAGTGAAAGGAAAATCAAACAATGGCAAACGACAAAAAACTCGTTGAAGCTATAACGTCAATGGACGTTGACTTCGCGAAGTGGTATACCGATATTTGTAAAAAAGCCGATCTTATCGACTATTCAAGCGTAAAGGGATGTATGATCATCCGTCCTTACGGTTACGCTATCTGGGAGCTTATCCAGAAAAATCTTGACGGACGCTTCAAGGAGCTCGGTCATGAAAACGTATATATGCCGATGTTCATTCCCGAATCCCTTCTTCAGAAGGAAAAGGATCATGTCGCCGGCTTCGCTCCCGAGGTTGCTTGGGTAACTCACGGCGGAAGCGAAAAATTAACCGAGCGTATGTGTGTACGTCCCACCTCGGAAACACTTTTCTGTGAGCATTATGCAAACATTATCCGTTCTTACCGCGACCTGCCGAAGCTCTATAATCAGTGGTGCTCGGTTGTACGCTGGGAAAAGACCACACGTCCGTTCCTGCGCTCACGTGAATTTCTCTGGCAGGAAGGTCACACCATGCACGCAACCGCTGACGAGGCTATTGCGGAAACCGTACAGATGCTCAACGTCTACGCCGATTTCCACGAAAAGGATCTCGCAATCCCGGTTGTAAAGGGCGCGAAGACTCCGAGCGATAAGTTCGCAGGCGCAGAGGATACTTACGCAATCGAAGCACTCATGCACGACGGTAAGGCACTTCAGGCGGCAACCTCTCATTATTTCGGAAACGGCTTCGCAAAGGCATTTGATATTACTTACACCGATAAGGAAAACAAATTAGTTCATCCTTTCCAGACCTCGTGGGGCTGTACCACCCGTATGATCGGCGGTATCATCATGACTCACGGCGACGATAACGGTCTTGTTCTTCCGCCTGCAGTTGCACCGATCCAGGTCGTTATCATCCCTGTTGCAATGCACAAAGAGGGCGTTATCGACGCGGCAAAGGGACTTGCAGACAGACTTAAGGGTAGTGTCCGCGTAAAGCTCGACGATTCCGATAATTCACCCGGATGGAAGTATGCCGAATATGAGATGAAGGGTGTGCCGGTACGTATCGAGATCGGTCCGCGCGACATCGAGGCAAATCAGTGTGTAATCGTTACACGTCATGACCGCGAAAAGACTGTCATCAGCCTTGATAATCTCGAAGCGGCAGTAGCCGAGAAGCTGCAGGCAGTTCGTGACGGACTCTACGCAAAGGCTCTTGCAAACCGCGAAAACCGCACATATAACTGCACAACTATGGACGAGATCATCAAAATGCGCGCTGAAAACGGCGACGGATTTGTCCGTGCAATGTGGTGCGGCGATCCAGAATGTGAGGACAAGGTTAAGGAAGTCACCGGCGTTGGTTCACGCTGCGTACCGCTTGAGCAGGAAGCAATTTCCGATAAGTGCGTATGCTGCGGCAAGCCTGCAAAGCAGCTCGTTTATTGGGGCATCGCATATTGATGACATCATATGGAAGGCTTTCCATGTCATATATTGTGCGTTGAAAAACTCCCTCATTTATGATAAAATATACGTGTACGGCAGACAATACCGTGCACGTTTTTTATTATGAAAAGGAGGTTAAAATGAAGCTTTTACGAACACTTTCCCTGTTTCTCATCTGCCTGTCAATTTTTACGTTAAGTACCACCGCATATGAGGGCATAACCGTCCGCTTGAACGGTAACGATACCGAAATCGGCGCACTGCTTATCGGAAGTACTACATATGTACCGTTTGATAGGGCAAACGAGGTGCTGTCGGGCGGCAGTGCCGAAATTAGCGGTGACATAACAGAAATGCGCGCATCGACACCGTTTGCAAGCATCACCGCACGCGATGGCGACTGTTACCTTGAAGCCGAAGGTCGTTACATAGGCGGAAGCAATGTCATCACGGTGAGCGGTATGCTATACGTGCCGATACGCTCAATTGCCAAGGCATACAATACAGATGTCGAATGGCACGCAGAGACAAGCAGTATCGACCTTAGCGCAAGAGTTGGCGAGGGCATCATTTCGGGAGACGAATTTTACGATTCTGACGAGGTATACTGGCTCTCACGAATTATCAGTGCAGAAGCCATCGGAGAACCGCTCGAGGGCAAAATAATGGTCGGCAATGTTATACTCAACCGAGTGAAAAGCAGTGACTTTCCAAACAGCATCTACGGCGTTATTTTCGACACGACTCACGGTGTACAGTTCACGCCGACAGTAAACGGCACGATTTATAACACACCATCTGAAGAAAGCATCCTTGCGGCAAAGCTCTGTCTCGATTCCTATTCCCTCTCACGCACCGCGCTCTACTTCTTAAATCCCGAAAAAGCAACAAACTTCTGGGTTCCGAACAACCGCCCTTACTTAACGACGATCGGTTGTCATGATTTTTATTCTTGATTTAATACATCGGTAAATAAAATCACAATAATGCAAAAAAACGCCGTCGATGCTGAACATAAAGTATCGACGGTATTTTTTATTCGCTTAAATCCTCCTGCAAAGTCAGCAGCACATCAATAGACTTGTTGACGGCGACCAACGTGGCAGATGAGCATTTATTCAATTTTTTCGCAATTTCCATATTGATTATGGATTCCGGTCTTGCGAACGGAGTATCAAGAAGAAAATAATCAAGACTTGCATCAAGAGCAAATGCTATTTTAAGAAGCATACCAAGCGATAGCTTACACTGCGCGGTTTCTATGTGACTGAGATGGTTATTTGAGCAATCCACCATTTCGCTTAACTCGGCTTGTGTCATCCCCTTGGAGATGCGTAAATCGCGTATACGCCGTCCCACCTTTTCGTAGTCCACCTCTTTAGGCACCATTATATCACCACCATTCCATTATAATTATATAATAAAGTAAACTTTTTATAAACAATCTATCGCGGCATATTGCTATTATAGTTGTAATGTGATATAATTATAATTGCAATTTGCCATGTTAGGTGGATTGCAATATATTTTATTCAATTTAAGGAGAACAAAACAATGAAGAAGAAATTAATCAGCTTGGCTTTGACGTGTATTATTTTGATGCTGTCGTTACCGGCATCACTGTTTGCGGCAGACGTCATTGCCAGCGGTGAATGCGGCGACAATTTGACATGGAATCTCTACTCAAACGGAGAACTTATAATTTCAGGAAGCGGCGATATGTGGGATTATGGAGTTGAATACAATACTCCCGAGAATTATGAGCCGCCATACGCAAAGGTTCAAGTAAATTCTTTAAAAAGAGGGGCAGACTTCATAGAACTTGTTGAATTTGAGGGTGACATAACCGGTATCGGTGCTTATGCTTTCTCCGGCTTCAGCAATCTCAAAGAAGTATATATGGGGGATAGTGTAACCAAAATTGGGGAACGTGCATTTTCTCAGTGTGTTCTCGCAGATGGCATAAATTTATCCGACAGTCTTATAAGCATTGGCGATTATGCGTTTGCCAATTGCGAATTTGAACATATCAGTATACCGCCGTCAGTGGAAACAATCGGTTCCTATACATTCAGTTATTGTGAAAATGTTAAATATCCGCCGTTTGGCGTATATAGTGATTCGCGATATAATATAAAGAACATAGGCGAAGGAGCATTTTATAACTGCGGCAGAGCAACAGACTCATGGCATACTATGGATATCCCCGAAAGTGTAACAACAATCGGAAGAAGTGCTTTTAGTGGAGCCCCAATCGTTTTGGCAAGAATAGGCAAAAACGTCACCTCAATAGGTGAGGCGGTCTTCACAAGTACAAGTGAGATAGAAGTAAAATCAGATAACCCAAATTATTGCAGCAAAGATGGAGTTTTATACAGTAAAGATATGAAAACGCTTGTTGCATACCCGGGTGCCTCTAACTATCCAGAATTTATTATCCCCAATGGTGTCGAAACGATAGCAGGTGGAGCTTTATATGAGTGTTTCAAGATAAAATATATTGAAATTCCCAAAAGTATGAAAAAGATTGAGCCACTGCCATGGCCGTCTATAGAAGGGCCGTTTAATTGCTATAAATTAAGAGAATTAAAAATTCTTTCTAAAGATATTGACCTTGGTTCATCGCCCCAGCTCTTTTGTGAATACATGGATATATGGGAATTTGGCAGCTCTGTATGTGTTTATGGATATAACGATTCAACCGTTAAAACTTTTTTTGACACTATAAAACCATGGGGAGCTACTTTTGAAAGTCTTTCTGCTCCCACGGATGGCACACCTCTCTACAACTTCACCGACGTCCATACCTCCGACGACTATTACACACCCGTAAAATACGTCGTAGACAACGGACTTTTCAAAGGTACATCAGACACTACATTCGCGCCTGATCTTACAATGACTCGCTCCATGTTTGTGACCGTACTCGGAAGATATTCAAAAGCCGACACCTCCGCTTATTCAACTCCTACATTCGACGATGTCAAAGCCGGCGAATGGTATACCTCTTATGTTGAATGGGCAGCGGCAAATAATGTGGTAAGCGGTTACGGAAACGGAATCTTCGGTATAAACGATAACGTAACAATTGAGCAGGCGTGCGTTTTCCTTGCAAGATTCGCAGACTATAAGGACGCTCCCAATAAGGTCGAAAATAAATCTCAAAACTACAGTTTAAATGATGTTTCAGACTGGGCAATGGATGCAGTGAAATGGGCTATCGACAATGGAATATACGAAATCGAGCAAAACAATGTCAATCCCAAAAATCCCGCTCCTCGCGTTCTTGTCGCAAAGATGATGTACGCATTTTCCGAAGCATATAAATAAGATTTTGATGTATCATTCCTAATACATGGCGTTAAACAGCGACACAGCTTTCTCAAACAAAAACGAGAGAGCTGTGTTTTTTTATTATGCCATAAAATAAGAGTTTTTTCGCAAATAGAGTAAATTGTCGAAAAGCGCCGACGATTGTTTGGATATAATTGGAAAAAGCTATTGTAATTTACAATATTTTGTATTATAATATATTCAATAGAATTAATGACACATAAGAGGTGCGGCAAATGAAATACACCTATGAGCTCACAATTAAAGAAAGGACCGACGAGCTTGGAGAAGCACATACAGTATACGGTGTAAGCATCCGTGAAACGGCAAGCGCAGAATATATACGAACAGTTGACGATATCTTCCTCGATAAAAAGGCGGCAGAGCGTTTCGTTGAAGCCTGCAATATTTTAGCGCTCGACCCCGACCACCTCGACGATGTTATTGCAGATGCGCTCTGCGTTTGAATAAGTAAACAGCCTCATAACGAAAGAACTGCCCCTTTTGTTGCGTAATTTAAGATAAATTATAGTTTAGCGGTGAACCTCATCCGAGGTGTGCCCTCATCCGTCACGCCTAACGGCGTGCCACCTTCCCCCAAGGGAAGGCTTTGAAGTAGTCAGCGCATATATTTGATGCATGAAATCTTACCCAAAGGCTTCTCCTGGGAGAAGCTGTCGAGCTTCGCTCGACTGATGAGGGCACTCTAAACTCAAATTTACCGCCATAC
>CAYSFT010000015.1:0-41158 GCA_964430755.1 uncultured Lachnospiraceae bacterium
TAGCGGTGTAAACCTTGCCGCTGTATACTGTCCATTCGGACTGAGGTACGATCTTGGTTTCAGACTCTCTGCCATCTGCATAGACGATAGTCATCTGTACGTAGTTGTCTGTACCTGTGAGGAGAGAGGTGTTAACTGCGAAGTCGAGAGACAGGCTTGAGCCGAGAGTCATGGTAACGCCGGCGATGTCGAACTTCGTAGCGATTGCTGTGTATACGTTGTATGCTTCGTCAGACTCTATTACTTCGTAGCCGTCAGCTGCAACAACATTTGCTGTGAAGCCGTTCTTGATGATGGTAACTACCTTTGCAACTGCAACTTCGTCAGCGATGTCAGCGAGAAGTGTGATGTCGCCGTCTGCTGCGAGTGCGTCTGCGAGAGTTGCATAGTATTCGTCGCCAACCTTTGCAACGGATGCCGCGATAAGCTTGAGCTCATCAAGTGCTTCTCTTGCTGCGGTGAGTGTCTCGTAGTTGGTAACGAGTGCTTTCTGTGCATCGGTGAGGTCAGCGTAAGCCGCTTCTGCTGCAACGATTGCATCCTCGGATTCGAGAGTTACCTCGCCGATTGCGTCGATTGCCGCGATAACTGCATCTGCTGCTGCCTTGTTTGCCTCTGCTGCTGCAACGAGTGCGTCATATGCGTCTCTTGCCGCGGTAAGGGTCTCGTAATTTGTAACGAGCGCCTTCTGTGCATCGGTAAGATCAGCGTATGCTGCTTCTGCTGCAACGATTGCATCCTCAGATTCGAGTGTTACCTCGCCGATTGCGTCAATTGCGTCGATAACTGCCTGTGCAGCTGCCGCATCTGCTTCTGCTGCTGCAACAAGTGCGTCATATGCATCTCTTGCTGCGGTAAGGGTTGCGTAGTTGATAACGAGTGCCTTCTGTGCATCGGTAAGATCAGCGTATGCTGCTTCTGCTGCTGCGATTGCGTCACCGTCTTCGAGTGCTACCTCGCCGATTGCGTCGATTGCCGCGATAACTGCATTTGCCGCAACTTCATCAGCTGCCGCATCGTCCTTCACAAGCTCAATTGCTGTAAAATCAAGTGTTGCATTTGTGCCGAGAACATACTCAATGTTGGAAACAGCGGTGTCCTCTGTAAGCTCAATTACAACCTCAACAGTCTGCCAATTAGCTGTGAGCAATGCGATCTCTGTTATTTCACCGTTTACAAATACACTGAGAGGTGTGTCAGCATCTGCACGGAACATTGCAGTTGCGCTGTAAACGCCTGCCTCAAGAACTGTGTCAGCAGTGGACTTGATACCGTTTACATTCTCTGCGCGGTAATAATCGGCTACAACATCAAGCTCTGTAAACTCAGCCTCGGCACTAACAAGCTCTTTATCGGAATACCATGTGCCATCTGCGCCGATAACCTCAGAGCCTTCAATAACATTGCCGTCAGCGTCGAGCTCAACAAGTGACATACCGCCGATATCTATCGGTGCAAAATCGGTATTGGTGCCATAGAAGCCAAACTTAAAGCCGTATTTAGCAAGGCTGTAATAGTTTTCATCTATAGCGGAAAGATCACGTCCAACCTCAAATTCGATAACATACTCCTGCCATTCTTCTTTGATCTGGAGGAAATCGTTTTTGTCGGTAGGCTGCGAAATGGATTTTACATAAACTGCGTCGCCCCAGTCAGCATCCCAACCAAGTTTCGAAATAAGGCAATGACCGCTATATGTACCGCCCAAATTCAAATAAGCATACTGTGAATAATCATCAACCAAAGCCGCTCCGGGAGCAACTCTCAGCCACATTGAAAGACGGAATGTTGAACCGATTGCATCAGCGTCGAAGGTTTCAACAAGCTTGTCGCTCTTGTATCCGAAGTTGAAGGCTGTATATGTGGGAGATGTAACGCGAAGTGCGTCAGTGAAGTCGTAAGCTTCGCTTTCCTCGCTGACAGCCTCATCGTCAAGGGATACATAATCTGTACTGTAAGCCTCAATCTGAGTAAATGTGATATCTGTAAAGTCAAGAGTATCAGTTCCGTTAAGCACAAATTCGATATCGGAAACTGCAGTGTTCTTCTTCACCTTGAGAGTGATTGTAACATCTGCCCAATCTGCCGAAATATCAGCAGTGCTTCCCATAGCGGTAAGCGTTGCAGCTGCATCTGCACGGAACATACCGGTAACTTCGTATTCGCCGGGTGTGAGAACCTCTGCCGAGGTGGACTTGATACCGGTCACATTCTCTGCACGGTAATAATCAGCAGGAACATCAATATCACCAAGCACAGCCGCCTTAATGGTGAGGAAGTCTTTTGCATACCATTCGCCGCCATTGTCGATAACCTCAGAGCCGGAGACAGCATTGCCGTCAGCGTCGAGCTTCACGAGGGACATACCGCCAATATCGATCGGTGCGAAATTGCGGCTTGCGGCTTCTTCATTGTAATCGCCGTACAGAATAACTCTGATACCGTACTGTTCAAGGTCATATTCATTGGTGTCTATAGCGGCAAGATCCATACCGACTTCAAAGTCGATAACATATTCCTTCCATTCCTGCCCAATCTGCAAGCAATTATATACGTCAGAGGGCTGTGAAATAGATTTTACGGTAACCGCTCCGCCCCAGTCATCGTGACAGCCGAGTCTCGAAAGAGGACAGTGACCGCCATAAGGGCCTCCAAGATTCACAACTGCAAACTGTGAATAGGTGTCGCTCGGAGCTGTACCCGGTGCAACTCTCAGCCACATCGAGAGACGGTATGTTGAACCGATTGCATCAGCGTCAAATTCTTCAACGAAATTGCTATTATTATATCCGAGTGTGAACACTCCACTTTCCGGACCTGCGGCGCGCAAAGCGGTGGTGAAGTCAAAGCTTTCGCTTTCCTCGCTGACAGCCTCATCGTCAAGGGATACATAATCTGTGTTGTAATCCTTAATCTTATTGATTGTAAGGTCTGTGAAGTCAAGCGTGTATGTGCCGTCAAGAGTAAATTCGATATCGGAGACCGCTGTGTTCTTCTTCACCTTGAGAGTGATTGTAACATCTGCCCAATCTGCCGAAATATCAGCAGTGCTTCCCATAGCGGTAAGCGTTGCAGCTGCATCTGCACGGAACATACCGGTAACTTCGTATTCGCCGGGTGTGAGAACCTCTGCGGATGTAGACTTGATACCGGTTACATTCTCTGCACGGTAATAATCGGTAACAATATCAAGCTTGCTGAGTTCTGCCGCTTTCATGGAAAGGAAATCTTCTGTATAATATCCGTTGTCGCCGTCGAGAACCTCGGAGCCGTCAATTGCGTTTCCATTAGCGTCAAGCTTCACGAGAGATATACCGCCGATGTCAACCGGTGCAAAGTTGCGGCTTGCGGCTTCCTCATTGTAATCGCCGTACATAATGAATCTGAGACCGTATCTTGCAAGGTCATACGAGTTTGTGTCTATGGCAGCAAGATCACGGCCAATCTCAAATTCGATTTCATATTTCTGCCACTCGTTTTGGATCTTCAGGACATCGCTTCTGTCAGAAGCAGGTGAAATTGATTTTACATTGACTGCATCGCCCCAGTCGCCGTCCCAGCCAAGCTTGGAAAGCGCACAGTGACCACCGTAAGGACCGCCGAATGTAACCTGTGCATACTGCGAATAGGTATCGCTCGGAGCTGTACCGGGTGCAACTCTCATCCACATCGAAAGGCGATATGTTGAGCCGATTGCATCTGCGTCAAACTCTTCAACGATCTTATCCGTATTATATCCAAACGGGAATGCAGCATTCGTCTGACCTGCGGTGCGTATTGCCTCGGTGAAGTCAAAGGCTTCGCTTTCCTCGCTGACAGCATCACCGTCAAGAGTTACATAATCTGTGTTGTAATCCTTAACCTTGTTGATTGTAAGGTCTGTGAAGTCAAGAGTGTATGTACCGTCAAGAGTAAATTCGATATCGGAAACTGCGGTGTTTCTCGTCACCTTAAGCGCGAGTGCAACATCAGTCCAGTCTGTCGAAATATCAGCTGTGCCGCCTTTTGTAGCAAGCGTTGCAGCTGCATCTGCACGGAACATACCGGTAACTTCGTATTCGCCGGGTGTGAGAACCTCTGCGGATGTAGACTTGATACCGGTTACGTTCTCTGCACGGTAATAGTCGGTGAGAACCTCAACGTCGCTAATCACAGACTTATTTGAGATAACGCTATCGGAATACCATTCACCGCCGCCGATAACCTCGGAGCCGGGGGCAGCGTTTCCATCAGCGTCAAGCTTCACGAGCGACAAACCGCCGATATCAATCGGTGCAAATGCGGTATTGTTTGCCAGGAAAGCGAATCTGAGTCCGTATGTTGCAAGGCTGTAGCTGTTTTCGGTTATAGCGGCAAGATCGCGTCCAACCTCAAATTCGATAACATATTCCTGCCAATCCTCTTTGATCTGGAGATAGCCGGTTTTATCGGTAGACGGTGAAATTGATTTTGAACAAACCGCATCGCCCCAGTCATCATCCCAGCCAAGCTCGGAAATAAGGCAATGACCTCCGTAAGGACCGCCGAATGTTACAAACGCATACTGCGAATAATCATCGCTCGGAGCTGTTCCGGGTGCAACTCTCATCCACATCGAAAGACGGTATGTTGAACCGATTGCATCTGCGTCAAATTCTTCAACAAGATCGTTGCCTCTGTATCCAAAGTTGAAGATTCCGTCAACCGTAGATGTAGCGCGCACTGCCTCGGTGAAGTCAAATGCTGTGCTTACATCAAGAGTAGCCTCATCGTCAAGAGAGGTGTAAGCGGTTGTGTAATCTGCCACCTTTGTGAGAGTGACATCTGTAAATTCAAATGTATACGAGCCGTCAAGTGCGAGCTCAACATCGGAAAGCAGAGCGTCTTCCTTCACACGAAGTGTCAGATTCTGTTTTGTCCAATCATCAGCAAGTGAAACAGTCTCGCTTGTTTCATCACCCACAGAAGCTGTGAGTGCCGCTGCACTGCTCGAACGGAAATTACCGCTTAACGAATAAACACCCATAGGGAGAATTTCGTCGGATGCGGGACTTGCAACGGCATTTGCACGATAAAATTCGCTGATCTCGTCAACATCGCTGAACGAAGACGGATTACCGAGAATCTTATCGGTGTACCATTCGCCGCGCTCGTCGATAACCTCAGAGCCGGCAACAGCATTACCGTCAGCATCAAGCTTCACGAGCGACAAACCGCCAATATCAATCGGTGCAAAGGCGGTGTTTACGCCATAGAAACCGAATCTGATGCCGTGATGTTCAATGTCATAGTTGTTTCCTTTTAAAGCGACAAGATCGCGTCCAATTTCAAATTCGATAACATATTCCTGCCATATTTCTTTAATCTGCAGATAACCTGCCTTATCGGTCGGCTGTGAAATCGATTTTACATAAACCGCATCACCGTAGTCGCCATCCCAGCCAAGCTGCGAAATAACGCAATGGCCGCTGTAAGGACCGCCCAGGTTCACTATCGCATACTGTGAATAATCATCGCTCGGAGCGGTACCGGGTGCAACTCTCAGCCACATCGAAAGACGATATGTAGAGCCGATCGCATCTGCGTCAAATTCTTCACTAATATTGTCGCCTCTGTATCCGAAGTTGAAGCTTCCGCCCTCAACTGTGGTGGTAGCGCGTACAGCAGTATCAAAGCCAAGATCAACGAGTGTCGCCGGTGTATCGCCGGACATCCATTCGCCGTCAAGTGCTATCGCACTGTTCGTGGCAGTCAAAAGCTGTGTACCGTTCTGTGCCGCTGCCGTTATCGGCAAGCATGAGCAAGTGAGAGCTGCTGTCAGAAGCATTGATAGTATTTTCTTCATTTTCAAAGTTTTCATGGTTGCATTTCCTCCAATAAAATATTTTTTAGTTCTGCCTTCTCCGTGCAGGTGAATAGATACTCCGCTTCGTCTATGAAGCGGTCTGTGGGAAAAGAAAACTTATACCGGAAATATCGCGGGGGAATTTCCATTTCTGAGCATCACCTCTCATAACCAAATTTATTATATATATTTTACACCGTAATACGCCGCCCGGATGTATTAGGATGATTCCAAACTCATATTCGACGCCACGGATTTTTTACGGCTTACCGTTTCATCAGATCACTTTCGAGCATCACCGAGAAACCTTGATAAACGCCTCGACGTAATCAATCGTGGTTAATTCATCCACGGCGACATATGCATGAACATTGTATTTATGCGCCGTTTCGGGAACCTCATAGCACAGTACAGTGTTTCCGGGGATTCTGTCGTTTTCGGCAGTGCCGATATAGGTGCATTTTTCTGAATTAACAAATACCCTCGGCGGATTGTCAATTGCCTTTTCGGTATCCTTAAATCCAACGCGAACCGTCATTCGTGCGCCCTCGGGAATTTCGCCGACAGTGATTTTGAATGAGCCGCCATGATCTGTTGTGAACGGCAGCTGCGAGCCGGTAAATCGGTTACGCCTCCACACAGGCTGACGGTCATTTATCGACCAGATATGACGTCTGTTAAAATTAAGCGTCTTTTCAAAATCGCCAAAATTACTGTAAACAACGCCTTTTCCGCCATGCCCGTTTGAATCCACCTGCTCGTTAAGATCAATGGGCTTTGCCTGGAAATCTTGAAAAGCATTATAATAGTATACTCTGTCCGCGCCCTGCGAATATGCACTTGCCACAAATGCAGCATTAGTTTCGAAGGTGTGACCGAAGCGTTCGGTTCCGCGTTCCGGCTTGATACCCGCCGATTCAAAACCGGCAGCAAGCATTGTTCCATATGGCTTGAGGAGCGTTTTCCAAAGTCTTATCGGCATATCGTTATCGTTGGACTCAAAGCGTCCGGAGATCGTAACGAGGTCGATCATTCCCTCCTGCGCCCACTGCATTACGTCAAGTCCGAACTCATAATTCTGTTCGACTCCGGGAGCGACACGGACTGCAAGCTTTACCTTATGCCCATACTTCTCACCGTATTTACCGCACAGTGCATAAACATCGCGGATAAACTGCGTCATTATGTCAAGGCCCTCGTATTCAAGACCGTTTGCAAAAACTTCAATCTCGCGGGTGTAGTCAAGCTCCACTCCGTGGGCATCGTAACGGTCAAGCGACTCCTCGATGAAAGCGAGCATATATTCACGAACAAGCGGATTGGCATAGTCCATGCTGAAATCATTGTTGTCGAAATGAAATTCCGGATGATACTTAACTCGTCTCACCTCCGGATGTTCGTGGAAGAAATCGGTAAGAATGACCGATGTTTCCGCATTAAGATCATGAATATCGTTCATTCGGAATGAGATCCACGGGTTGATTCCGATCTCGCGGAAGGTTCTTATTTCAACCTCAATATGGTCGATCCCGAGCACTTCATATATGTGATGTGCCGCCGCAATGTGCGGTACCTTGCTATAATCGACCGCCTTGCCGTTTTCGATTTTCTGATAGTATTTATCAAGATAACTTGTACGGGTTTTGGAGGGAAAAACTGCACCGGTATCGGTAAGACAAAGCATGATATCGGTCATATGCGAGCCTTTAAACTGGCTTGCGTAGTTCTCCATTTCCTCAACTGTGAGCGTACACCCGTCCCTTCCAATGGGGCAAAGAAGTGAATTTGAATCCTGATTGTATATTATTCCTTTATCAAACATAGTGATTCTCCTGATAAGCTTCTTCAATATGCAATGACGCTATTATATTAATGAAGCTTTTGTATCATTAATGCTTCATTTCAGCGATTCAGATAAATCAAACAACAGAAATAGATTTGTCCTCGCAAATCTCATCAAGACAGTATTTGCACTTGATAACCGGCTCACGGTTCTGCCATTTACCGTTTGTGAAATCGGGGAACTCCATCGGAGCACCGCCCTTGTTTATCGACATTTCGGAAAGCGGGCCGACAGCCATCCATGCAGCGGTATCATAAGCATCAATAGGCGTGTTGGTACCGTTTTTCACGCTCTCAATGAACGCACGGCAAACAAGCCAGTCCATTCCGCCGTGACCTTCCTTGACACCTGCCTTAACATACTCGGCATGAAGCGGATGATCATATTTTTCATATGCCTTTTCTTCACCGAGATGGGTGGTTTCTTTTCCGTCGTCTAAATAAACCAGATTCTTGTCTTCACAGGTCATTCCCTTTGTTCCGCGTATCGTAAATCCGCGGCTGTAATAGGAACGAGGAAGGTTTGTATCAAGCGTGAGAACAACGGTCTCCCCTCCGGCACAGGTGATCATAGTTGTAACGATATCGCCCTGCTTATAGTCAATTTTTGCCCACTTGCTGTCCTCTCCAAAACGGTTGGTGGCGTAAGTTTTGAGTGCACGGCTCTTACTTGCAAACGATGAGAGGGTTACCATGCGGTTTCCTCTGTTGATCGAGAGAACCTTGGAGAGCGGGCCGAGCTCGTGAGTCGGATAATTCTCGCGGTTTTTATTTATGTAGTGACCGAGACGGTAATGCGGAATGTCAATATTTTCAAAGTTTGAGAAGATATCCTCCTCGTTGATATTGTGATGATAACCGCCCGAGCAGTGAACAACCTCGCCGAGAAGTCCCTTTTTAACAAGATTGAGAACCATCATTTCGCGTCTGCCGTAACAGCAGTTTTCGAGCATCATGACGGGAACGCCGGTTTCCTCATATGTCTTGACAAGATCAAAACATTCATCAAGCGTATCAGCGCATCCAACCTCAACTGCGGCATACTTGCCTGCACGCATGGTCTCCATGGCAATTTGCGGTCTGCCGCTCCAGCCGATCATGATGATAACGGCATCAATCGTCGGATCGTTTAAAATATCGTGATAATCCTTGGTTAAATAAGGATCGTGTTTTGTGTTTTCGCGGAGAAACTTCTGCATTCTTTCAAGTCGCTCATCCGAGAGATCGGAAAGTGCCGCAACTTCAACGTCTTCCATCTGCGAAAAATTCTTCTCGAGCACGGCAAATCCGCGTTTGCCGAGTCCGATGTAACCTATTCTTACTTTGTTTTTCATGATGTTTTTACCTTAAATTACAAAAATTTCATTGACAAGATAGAGCCAATTGTGTATAATAATTATATCACAGTCAATTACATAATACAATACGCAAAAAGATAGAAAAATCTATATTTTTAGCCAGTATTTGGAGGATGATCGGAATGGATTTTAAATCTATGCGTCGAATCGGACACGAGCACTATGTCAAATATGTGGATAAGCACTTCGATATAACGGCATTATTCACTGCATATAAGTTTGATTGGGACGACAAATATTCATATGTCGGCGAATGTCATGTTCCGTGGGAAATAGTGTTTGTAAAAAACGGTTTGGTTGAATGCACCGAGGATGAAAGAGTTTACACCTTGAAGAAAAACGACATTATTATCCACGCACCCTTGGAGTTCCACACTATACGAAGCATAAAAAGCTCGACATCGGTGCTTATCTTAAGCTTTTTGGCAAACGGAGAGCTTCCCGGCGAATTGTCAAACGGTATATTTGCCCTAAATGATAAATACCGAAACGAGTTCATGGAAATATTCGATAGCACTTACGCTTTTCTGAACGAGGGTCCAAAAAACGCTTATTCCGGTCAGGGAATCGTCAACCGTCTTTCGTCGTTTCTTATTCGCCTTGGAAGCAAGACACCCGAGGAACAGTTATCCCTCTCAAAATCTGCAGTCGAGTACCGCAGGATCGCCTCAGCTATGGCTGATAATATCTGCGAGAATCTGTCGCTTGTAGAGTTTGCAAAAATGTGCAATGTGAGCATAAGCTATGTCAAGCTGCTCTTCCAAAAATACGCTGCCATAAGCCCGATGAATTATTACGCAAATCTTCGTGTGCAGTATGCGATGACACTTTTGGAGAGCGGCATGACCGTAAACAAAATTTCAGAAATTATGAATTTTTCCTCACCGAATTATTTCTCGATTTTTTTCAAAAAGCACACCGGAGAAATGCCGTCAAAGTATCGCAGCCGCTCAAAGAGTTAATGGCGAAATCCAGTATCAGCTCCTCCAAAACACGTTTAGCTTTGCAGACTCTCCGACACCGACGGATTATTCAATTATTCTTCCCACTCAATCTCGATTACAATCGGTTCCTTTTGAAGCGCATCAACATTTATTCCCGAAATGTGAAGCCACTTTTCTGCCATGGAGTCAGCATTACCTTTAAAGGCTTCGGGAAGATACATTATATCGTATTTCAGATGTTCACCGGTATTCATAAGGCGAATACTTTTAGGCTCGGACGGATATCTTTTCAGCGAAACCGCATTTGAGATCAGTCCGTCAAAAAAATGTAAATATGTCTTGCCGTTTTTGCGAGCTGCTATATACCGGTTATTCGTTATCTGATAATCAAAATCATCCTCCTCCGAGCACTCAAGGCAGCCCTCCATGCGGTTATACCAATCACCAACCGCCATCAGCCTCTCCTCGTATTCTGCGGTTATTGCTCCGTTTCCGTCAGGTCCTATATTAAGCAAGTAGCTAGCGCCCAAAGCCATATATTTGTCAATAGTGGCGCAAAGGTAACGCGAGGAATAAAAATCCTCACGGCTTCGGTATCCCCAGCTCTGCTGACCAACGGAATTACACGCCTCGGTCATACGGGTGAAGCGTTTCAATTCTTTAACCTGCTCACGTTCCGGCGTTGAAAAGTCTCCGCTGCTCCAACCGCGATCGTTTATGTATATCCCCGGCTGAAGCTCTTTGATCAGTGCGTTGAGCGTCCCGTCCTCAATTTTAGGCGGGATATCCCAGAAAAATGTATATATACTGCCGTAATTTGTCAAAAGCTCGGTGATCTGAGCCTTGATAAAATCGCGGTATTTTTTTGTGTCCTCAACATCCGGATATTTGGCTTTCCACTGATGGGTTGAGGCAGAATTATAACCGTAAGGATGATACCAATCGGGATTGCTGTAATAAAGCGACAATAACATTCCGTGCTTTTGGCAGGCATCCGCAAGCATTTTCAGAACATCCTTGCCGTAAGGCGTATTCATAATATTATAATCAGTCTGCTTCGTGTCCCAAAGACAAAATCCGTCATGATGCTTTGTCGTAAAGCATATATATTTCATTCCTGCTTTTTTTGCCAAAAGCACCCACTTCTCGGGATCATAGTCAACAGGATTGAACTTATTCATCAAGGCTTCATATTCGGCATGATCCATATTGTACCGTGCAAACGCCTGCTCATGCAGGCCGGTTAGTGAATAAAGTCCCCAGTGAATGAACATTCCGAATTTATTTTCGTGTGTCAGTGCCCCCATAAAAGCAGCTCCTCCTTTAACCTGCAACTGAGCAAAAAGCTAACGCCATACTTGCTTAAAGATACATTAAAGTCTATTTTGTTCCCTTATTTCCTCAATAGTCTGCATAACCTTGAGTGCCTGATCGTTCGGGATAGGATAAGGCTTACCCTCTCTTATCGCTTCATAGAGGCATACCCAGGTCTGATCGAGCTTGCCCTTGTCCCAATCGCGTTCTTCCTCGATAAATGGTATCGGATCCGATGGCGCAAAAACCATACCTGCAGGAGATTTTATGTCGGGAACATAATCAGGACGCTCAAAATCCTCACGGAGATATTTTATCTTGAATTTTCCGTCGCCAAGGTCAACAAGACTTCCGCGCGAGCCATGAACTATGTATTCCGGAGATTTTATCGCTCCGGCATCGTTAATGGAAAACTCAACCGTTCTGCCGTTGACGCCCACCATACTTGCAAATACTACATCCTCGCAGTCACCTGCCGCACACACCTGCTTGGTTACAGAAAACATTCTCGTA
Organism: uncultured Lachnospiraceae bacterium; assembly: GCA_964430755.1. Taxonomy (GTDB): domain Bacteria; phylum Bacillota; class Clostridia; order Oscillospirales; family CAG-272; genus Flemingiibacterium. The sequence goes on from CAYSFT010000015.1 coordinate 11,796, forward strand.
TAATCGCCGCCTGCAAAACGGAGTGACTGATCGACGAGATGCGGTCCCCAGTTGAGGAGCTGACCTCCGCCGTACTGCGAAAGTGTCTGCCAATCGTGACGGTATGAGAATCCGCCGGTTGAACGCTTGATATAATAAACATCACCGAGGATGCCCGAATCAATAATTGACTGCACCTGATTGAATTTATGCTCGAAACGGCGGTTGTGGCGTACATAAAGGCGTCCGCCGCCAAGTTTTTTGTCGATTTCCACGAGCTTTTTTGCCTGCGCATAGGTCCCGCTCATCGGCTTTTCAAGGAAAACGATCTTTCCTGCTTCAAGTGCCGTTTTGGCATGAACAAAATGATCGCATGATCTTGTCGCTATGTCAATAACATCAATATCAGGATCGAGCACCATTTCTTCAAAGCTGTAATACGTCTTGCAGCCAAAATCCTTATGCATGATTTCACGTCTGTCCTCTTCTATATCGCAGACAGCGGAAACGGTAAACATATCTTCTTTGCCCTTAAGCTCCGGCAAATGCATACCGTGTCCTGCTCTTCCGATTCCGGCAATACCGAGCTTGATTGTGTTTTTCATAATAATATCTCCTATTTCAAATAATGCTTATATTCAGTGAGCCGCCAGTTACTTGACTTCGCTCTCCCATTTCTTAAGAATTTCCATATTTTCTTTGAGATCAAGTATCGGCTCTCTCTTATGAGTATCCTGCTCTATCATAATCCAACCGTCAAAGCCGCGCTTCAGTGCAGTTTTGAATATATATTCATTGTCAATAAAGAAGTCTCCCTGGTTGAGTCCGCAGAAATAACCTCGTTTCTGCCACTTCTCGGCATCCGGAGTGTCACTCTGCTTCCAGCCCTTTATGTGGTAAGCAACGATTCTGTCGTAATATGTATCCATTATCTTTTTGACGTCACCTCCTGCAACAGCAAGATGACCGACATCAAAAAGAAGCATAGTATCCGGGCAAGCTTCAAGCATACGCTCGATCTCCTCCTCGGTTTCGATACGCAATCCAAGATGATTGTGTACCGCAACCTTAACTCCGTAATTGCCCGCGATTCTTGTATTTTCGCGAAGCCGTCTTATGTATGTATCAAAATCAGTGCCACGGCTGTTGTCTATACCTGCCCAGACATATTTTGCGCCAAGTGCCGCGCTCCATTTTATAGAAAGCTCGGGATTGGAAGCTTCGCAGGTTGCAAATCCCATTCCCGCTCTCTTAAGCTTCGCCGCCTTTGTGAGTGCATCCTCAGCAGTTGTACAGTATAGGCGCTCCAGTCCGTCATATCCGAGCTTATTTGCAATGTCAATACGCTCATCCCAGTCAAAATGCGAACCGTACCACACATACATTCCATAATCTGCTATTCCAATTTTCATTTTCACCATTCCCCTAAAGCAATACAGAAATTATTTTTATGACATCAGGCTATCGCACCTATATCACGTTATTATTATAGCAGATTACCGTCTTTTTTTACATATCAGATTTACATTTATTCTCGGTAAAAGTCATATAATATTCAGTTTTTCTTTCGCATTTACTTAAAAAACGCCACTTGAACTTCTGCACACAATATGTTATAATACTTAGTAAAATGAATTAATGAGGAGGTTACCCGCATGAATTCCATTTACAGTGGCGTAGAGTTTTTACGCTATAACTATCAAGATAATATTTCCCCGCAGTTAAATCGAATGACTATTCCTTATCTTGATATAACTTACGTTATAGAAGGCGAGCTTCACTATGAGCTTAACGGCGAATCAGTCGCGGTACACCAAGGTGAGGCGATAATTTTTCCACCACATTCGGTAAGATACCGTTATCAAAGCAACGCCCGTGTACGATATTGCAGCTTCAATGTAATCCTGCCTGCCGATTTTTCGGTGCCGATCAAGGGTGTCGTTAAAAACGCATTTCGCTCAAACACAGCATATATGCTTGAAACTGTCAAAAAGGATTCGGAATCAATATCGTCGAACAAAACAGACAAGTGCATCTCCACATTTTTCTATCTCTACCATCAGCTGCTTGAGAGCGCGTTTGACCGCGAAATAAATCCGCACGTAAAAGCTATTAAGCAGTATATTAACAAACATCTTTTTGAAACTATTACACTTGATATGATATCATCCGATGTACATCTTGTTGATAGATATCTCTGTACACTATTTAAAAAGCACACGGGGATGACCGTTATTGAATATATCAACGCCGAAAGAATTGATGCCGCAAAAAAGCTTATTGCAACAAACGATATTCCGCTTTACAAGGTGGCTGAGGAATGTGGCTTTACAGATTACAATAATTTCTCAAGAACCTTCAAAAAGTTTACCGGCACCTCTCCGGGTGACTACAAGCACAATATACTCAAGACATACAACATAGATAATGATACCGAGGCTGACAAATAAAATCGCCTCTCAATTAATAAGAGTTTCCTCCTGACACGGCATTAAATTGCCGTATCAAGGGGGATTATTTATGTATCAACGCTTGCTGCAAAACAAGCAACGCCCCTGATTTTAACCCCATCAATTCCCGTAATTTTGATTGGTTTCTGTTGTTAAGATATAAAAGCAGGAGTCACTCTCTCGCAGTTAAGTTAAACTGTCAGTGTGGTGCCTCCTGTTTTCGCCGTATTTTGATATATGCTATTTTGTCGGCAGAAAAAACAAAGACAGCCGCCCGAGAGCAACTGCCTGAGATTGTAGTTCCTCTGAGGATTTAAGTTATACTCCTCAATTCATAAAATTTTTATCAATATTTAGGGAAGTTAACGGGTGATACACCTGTTGCTTTTTCTTCACCGAAGCAGGCGGCAATTGCTGCTTTCACCGAAACCTCCGAGAGGGAGTAAGCATTCACATACGTCTTCAAGAATGGAAGCTCGGTAAGCTTATATGGATCGCCGAATGAGATAAATACGACTTTTTCACATCTGAAAACACATCCGCGCCAAAACGCCATAATGTTATTCCAACCGAGATGCAGACTGCTGCCTGAAGAATGATTTGGATCAATATAGGACGCGATGAAAACGGTATCTATGCTGTCCATCAGCCCTTCAAGTATGTAATGGCTGGGGTTGGTCAATCTGATAACCTCAAGCCCACGGCTTTCAAGCTCATTTGCAAGAGTTGGGAAAGCATCGTTAGGATCATCCTTTGCGCCTGAAGTAAGGGAAATCACCAACGCCTTTTTGTTTTTTTCTGCTTTTAAGGGTAAAATTCCGTCAACATTTTTGACAACAGTGACGCTTTTCTTTGCTGCTTGTTCAAAAAGTGATTTCATTTTTTTAACATCGTTTTCGGTGGCGATGTATTCGCATCCCTCAAACAGTCCGAGCTTCGCCTTCAGGTTTACAACTCGCTCTGCGGCATCGACTAATCGTGCTCTTTCGAGATAACCCGAATGAAGTGCCCCGAGAATTCTTTCATAGTCGCCTTTTTCCGGGAAAAGAACAAGGTCTCCGCCTGCACGCAAAAATTCAACGCTCATTTTTTCAACCGAAATTCTTGCGGAAATTCCGACCATGCTGACAGCATCGGACATTATACAGCCGTCAAAGCCAAGTTCTCCCTTAAGAAGATCCGTCATAAGCGATTTTGAGAGTGTTGCAGGCAGATAAAAACCACTCTCATCAAGTGTTGGGTCATAAGACGGAAGTGCAATGTGACCGACCATTATCGACTCGGCACCGTCGGCTATTATCTGCTTGTATGCCTTACCGTAATTCTCCATCCATTCTTCTTTTGAAAGTGAATTAACCGATGTCGTCAAATGTTGGTTTTTATTGTCAACTCCGTCACCGGGGAAATGTTTTGGAACTATTGCAAGATGTCCTTCACTACGCATACCGCGTCCATACTCAAAAGCAGCGCAGCGTACGGCTTCAAGGGTATCTCCCGCCGCTCTTATATTGGTGACAGGGTTATTCGGATTAAAATTGATGTCGATGACAGGTGACAGCGGCAGATGAATTCCAAGTGAACGTGTAAGTCTTGCAGTGTATTTTCCTATTTCAAAAGCAAGCATCGGGTCACACGCAGCGCCAAGATTCATCATATTCAAACAATGTTCCTTTAATTCCGGATAAAGCACCGGTCCGCATTCAATGTCTGCTGCAACAAGAGACGGCGATTTTGAATTTTCTTTTATTGCCGATTTAATAAAATTCAGTTTTTCGGACGAAAAGGGCGGAGCAACAAAAAAATTCGATATTTTATTTTTTATTATTGACGAAACAATTTCTTCGTCCGGCAAACCGGGGTTAAACTGCCAACAAAGCACCTCGCCGCAAAGCTCCTCGTCAGTAAGTGAGGATACATATCCCTTAACATCAAAATTATTCATTATTAGTTTATATCTCCTACTGTATTTTCAATATCCTGCTTCGTTCTCATGGACGGCTTTTTTCTGATAATATCACGTTTAAATTTACCAAAAGTCAATCCAGTATAGCACACCATTAGTGATTTGTCAATAAATTTCAGAAATATCATCCCGAAAACATCAAAGTCGTGATCTCTGTTACACCTCTATTGTTATACCTATTATATCCGATTTTCCACATTTTGTACATAAACAAAATTCATCAAATTTTCTTTAAATTGCACAATTTTCAGTTTTATTTCGAGAAAGCTTAAATTACATCGCATCATAAGCGTTTCACCGCTCACGATGATGTAAGGACAGATTATATCCTTATAAGCCGTTTGCGGAATATTGTAGCAAAGGAGCTTTCCCTCGGGATACCAACGGGGATCGTCAACATCGCCGATATAATCGCAAGCCTCTGAATTTACAAAGACACGCGGCAAGCTTGCAAGAGCAGCATCGTGATCATCAACGGCAAAGCGAAGTGTAACCTCCGCTCCCTCGGGAATCTTACCAACCGCAAGCTTGAAGCTTCCGTCACGGTTAAATCTGAGCGGAAGCTGATTTGCCGCACGGTTTTCTGTGCGTTTCTCTGCTGCATAATTGGTATTACGCTTCCATAACGGAAGACGGTCCTTGATCGTTATGATATGGTGACGGTTAAGTGTCAGCGTGTCCTCAAACGAACCGAGCTTGCTTATAACCGTCTTATAAATACGCTTATCCATAAATGGCAGACTCGTATCCTCGGAGCATTCAATATCATCCGTCAGCGGATCATGAATGATGTTCCGGAAATAGTTAAAGAAATAGATCTTATCAGCCCCCTGCGAATATGCACTTGCCGCAATCGCCGCAAATGTCTCTATCTCTACCATCAGCTGCTTGAGAGCGCGTTTGACCGCGAAATAAATCCGCACGTAAAAGCTATTAAGCAGTATATTAACAAACATCTTTTTGAAACTATTACACTTGATATGATATCATCCGATGTACATCTTGTTGATAGATATCTCTGTACACTATTTAAAAAGCACACGGGGATGACCGTTATTGAATATATCAACGCCGAAAGAATTGATGCCGCAAAAAAGCTTATTGCAACAAACGATATTCCGCTTTACAAGGTGGCTGAGGAATGTGGCTTTACAGATTACAATAATTTTGCAAGAATCTTTAAAAAGCACACAAGCGAAATGCCGTCGAAGTATCGCATCCGTTCAAGGACATAGCGGCATATCGTCTTATTCACGTTGAACATTCACGTTCAAAACATCATATAGGCTTTGTAAGGTCTTCAAGCTCACCGGGAGTATATCCCTCATATTTTTTAAAGGTACGAAGGAAATTGGAGTAATCTCCAAATCCCGACAAAGAACAAGCCTCTTTAACGCTTTTCCCAAGATAAAGATGCTTCTTAGCCTCAGAAAGCATACGCATAATAAGATACTTTTTAATGGTGATACCCGTTTCATCTTTGAACACACGGTTTATATAGTCCTCGTTTATATAGAGCAGATGTGCAATTTGCGCAACCGTAGCGATTCCCGGATTTTTCTCGATGAGACAGATAACCTTATCGGAATATGAAACGTGACCGTCATCAAGAAGCTCGGCACTTCGCTTACCCGAAAAGGCATCACGTAAAAATGACATGAGACGAAGAAATATTGACAGCTTCATAAATTCGTCACCGGTCTCGTCATTGTACGATGTAACAAGCTCCATAAGACACCCGTGCTGAATTAGGTTTAAATTCACCGTTCCGCTCTCACTTTTAAGCCAGGAAACGCAGTCCTCGTTTTTGCATATTGAGGCAAGCTTTTCAAGCACAGTCTCCTTTATATTGATAACGCACCGCTCGTAATAGGTGTCTTTGTCAACAATCACCTTGTGTGTCTGCAGCTTCGGGACGATAATAAGATCACGGTTATTGCATTTGTAAACCTTGCCGTTCACCATGAACCCTCTCGCACCGCAGATGTTATAGTAAATTTCATACTGACTGTGCAGATGCGGCACGGAAATATACGGAATCTCATTTTTGTTGTGAAAGACGATCAGGTCGTCGCTTATTTTTCTGAATTGTGACGTATCGTTATTCATTTTGAATATACCGTTTTTCCGCCGACAACGGTTCTCTCGATATTTATATCGGCATCAAAAAGAACTATATCGGCATCAAAGCCCTCGCAAATTTTGCCCTTGGTTTCAAAACCCATGATACGTGCAGGCGAAAGCGAAGCCATTTTAACGGCATCAACTATTGTTGCCCCTGCAAGATTTATCATGTTTTTTACAAGTCTGTCGCAAAAGGCAACGCTTCCCGCAAAGGCGGAACGGTCGGGCAGCTTGGCAACACCGTCCTCAATAATTACATACAGCCCGTCATCAAGTGATCCGATAATGCTCGGTCCATCAGGCATACCTGCTCCTCTCATTGAATCGGTTATCAGCGCAACCTTGTCGGGATCCTTGAATTTATAAACGAACTTTAAAAGATCGGCAGGCAGATGAACGCCGTCCGCAATGATCTCGACCGTCATGTCATCAATGAGGTATACCGATTCGATAATGCCGATGTATCGGTATGCGTTCTTTCTGTGAACCGTGCTTGTACAGGAATAGAGATGTGTTACGTGTGTAAACCCGTTTTTGAATGCTTCCTTTACACATTCACCGTCAGCATCGCTGTGACCTATACTTGGAAGTATTTTTCTCTTTGTAAGCTCCCTTGCAAACTCCTCCGCCCCCTCAAGCTCCGGTGCGCCGGTCCAGCGTAAAATACTGTCGGTTGCCGATAAGATCTCCTCATATTCCGACTTTTTGAAGCTTCTTATTCTGTCAGGATCCTGTGCGCCTGCCTGAGACGGTGAAAAATAGGGTCCCTCAAGATGAAGTCCCGGCATATTTGCGCCGCCTGTATCTTTGTTTTTAATCTTTTCAAACGCTGCTATGGAAGCTAACATCTTCTCCTGATTGGCAGAGGTGATGGTCGGAAGTATCGTTCCTGCTCCGTGCATTGCCTGTGCCCTTGCACATTCGGTATATGCCTCCTCTGTTCCATCGAGAAAATCGTATCCGACCGAACCGTGAGTATGTATATCTATAAATGCCGGAGAAACGTACAGTCCCTTGGCATCTACCTCTATGTCATATCCGAGTGCTTCGTTTGTTACGGCTATAATCTTATCGTCCCTGATATAAACGTCTGCGCTTATGAGCTCCTTATCGGTTACGACCGTGCCGCCTTTGATTTTTGTGATCATGTTCAGATGATGGCTTTCGTGGGTGAAAGCTTCCTTTCTCGCGAATTTTTGGATGCACCTCTTATAACGAGAGCAGCTTACTGCTGTCAGCGTCACAATACATAATTGCGTTGTCCTTACGTCTGAGTATTGTTGCGGGACATTCGGTATTTATCTCGCCCTCGATTGTACGATTTACGGCGTCTGCCTTGGTAGGTGCCGGTACAACACAGAAATTGTATTTTGCGGATATAAGAGCAGGTATTGTAAGTGTGAGTGCATATTCGGGAACATCTGAAAATTTCTCAAAGCATCCGTCGTTCACCTGCTGCATTCTGCATACATCGTCAAGCTTTACAGGCTTTATCAATTCCTTATCATTGAAATCAGCCACATGAGGATCATTAAATGCAATATGACCGTTTTCGCCGATTCCCATGCAAACTATGTCAACGGGATATTCACGAAGCAGCTTGCCGTATCTCTCACATTCGCCATCGATCGTATTTGACGGATCAATGCAATAAACCGATTTGAAGGGTTTAAGATCAAATATGTGCTCCTTCAGATAATTACTGAAGCACTGCGGAGCATCAGACGGAAGTCCTATGTATTCATCCATGTGAAACGCATTTATTCTTCCCCATTCGATGTCATCACGGGCACACAGGTGAAATAACATATCGTTCTGCGACGGTGCCGCTGCGAAAATCATGTTGATCTCATCCTTTTCAGAGAGCAGCTTTTTTATGGAGTCAGCAATATCCGATGCCGCGACCTTGCCCATTTCGTCTCTTGTTTTATAAATTTTTACTGTTAACTTATCTTTAGTGAATATCATATCTGCTGCCTCACCTTATTTTTGATAATTTTTATTGTAAAGTGCAATACATCTGTAATAAAGATCCTTGAGCTGTGAGCGTTTCAGTGCATCGCGAACATCAAAATCCGGCTCGTATGCTCTGAAGCACACCGAGAAAGTGTATTCGCTCATTTCTTCGGCGAGAAGCTTTATTTTCGCAAAAAGTGCTTCCGAATCGTCGCGATTTTCAAGAAGCGAATCGTAATAATCGGCAAACAAGGCTGTAAGTTTGAAAACATCAATACCGTATTTTACGCCTCTTATGTCATCGTTCAGCTTATCGAAGAATTTGACCTTGTTTTTCTTTTTCAGCATTTCAATGGGATTTATCGCGTTTTCAATATCCGAAAGTGCCTCTGCCGAAATGTCACCGAGTGCCCTCTCACGTATAGCTCTGAGTCCCTCAAGTGACTCCTCTAAAAGTCTGACGCTTTCATATCCGCATTCCGCAGTCTTTCCTTTGAGATGACCGTCACAATCAAGCGGTGCCTCAGGGCGTTTGCCGTCCCAGCGCTGGAGTGCGGTGAGAACGCTTCCTCCCGTCCACGCACGCCATGATGCACAAAGCTCGGTTGCTTTTTCTATTTTTGCGTAAATTTCTTCTGCCGCATCAGCATATTTTCCGTAAACATTCTTAAAATATTCTTTCACAAGCGCATCGGCATCACATCGGCAGTCGCGGCTCATATTTGCAAGCAGATAGTGATTCAAGGCACGTACGCCCCAATCCTTCAAAAAGACGTGCATATAGAGCAGCTTGGCAACGCCGCTTTTTATGTAGTAGCGGACATCGTTTATTATTCTTTTTGTGAAGATAATCGGTAAATCTTCAAATCTCGAAACATTGTAATATTCCAAAAACGATATCTTCATGCCGGTTTTTAGCCAACCGATGAAGTGGTCATTGTAAGCATATTTGCTGTTACGCTCACAGAGCTCGTTAAAATCATGTGCATAGCATCTGCGAATCGGTGAAAACTGAGCATAGTCGCCGGCATCGATCAGATTTTGCGGAACAGGATTTTCGGGCGGAAGCATAGTGTTCGTGCCCTCGTAAACGCAGAACGAAAGCTTAATGCCCTCTCTGAGTTCTCCCCGAGCCGTTGCTTCATTGATCCTCGCTCTGATATGCGACATCAGCTTCAGCGTCATGTCACTGCCGTTACCGAGCGCTCTGCACTTTTCGCAGCTGCAGCTTTTCCCCCATGTATCAAAGCCGTCGATGCAGATACAGTCCTCGTTTTCCCAGTCGGTTTTGATTTTGTCAATAACGGACTCGGAAATGTAGTCAAGCAGTTCACCGTTGCTGACACAGAATTGAACATCTATCGCGTTGGCAGCAGTTATTTCCACGTCGCGCTTACCGTACCAATCCTTGTGAGCATCAATATAGTATCTGCCATCGTCTGCGATATTGTTCGGATTCAGAATTTTTTCAAAAATATGACCGCCTGTATCAAATATCATACCAAGCTTTTCTTGGAATGCTTTGCTGTGAGAATGGCAAGCATGAGTGTTCATACGGTTTCTCGCCATCCAAAGAAGAACGCTTTTCGATTCATTCTGCAGATCCTCAAAATGGAATCCTCTTCCGTCGGGCAGATCGTATTTATAGTGACGGGATTTCGGATAAACAAATTCACCGTTCTGAGGTACAAATTCAACCTCGGGAGAATACCATCTGACGCCCTGAATTTCAAGTAGCTCATAAACTCCGTAAAGGCTACCCCGTCTGCCGCATCCAACAATTTCGATATCAGTGCCGTTATATAAAATATCGAACTCTTCGCCCACACCGTCCAGGCATTTTATAGAAATGTTAAGACAATCCTGCTTTTCATCTGAGACACAAACTTCATTCCCCATCATTTCCAAATATGAAGCAAGTTCCGTTGCGGCAAAACTCACCGTACATCTTTCAGCTCTGTCTTTTTCCAATTGAAAGTCTATGTAATTTTCTTCAGAAGCCCATTTTTCATAATACTTTCCGGCTTCACTATACGGTAATATTATATTAATACGCATATATGCCTCCATGCTTTTTCTTTAATTTTAATCAAAAAAGCCGTCTTTGTCAATACGCGATAATAAATCAGTCGGTTTGTGCAATAACTTTTCATTCACACTTGAGAGCATGATAATCTAAAAGGATATCGGATATTATTTATCGCAGTTACCGAGCACTCACACGGTCATAAATGCAAAAGTATGTTAGTCCTGTATGTACACCTCGCTCACAGGCAACAGTCAGGAAGAAAGCAGCAGTTCGGGCGCAAAATCCGCCGTTTTCCGTGATTTTGAGCGCTCACGCTCACTGGCACCCCAAAAAGCGATACGCCACCCGGCAGGACAAACCTTGCTAAGTGGCGTATAACTAACATCCAAAATTGTCAGATATGTAAGTTCTTTTTCGTGATGTTGTAGGAATAATTCCGAGTTATTGTGGTTCGAAATTATTCCTCCCAATCAATTACAAGTATAATATGGTATTTAAAAGTGCTTTTTTAATCCAAATAATTCGCAGCCATCGAAAAATCGCTTGCCAAACGGAGGGCAATATGTTATACTAATAATTGAAAAATATTATATTATCCGGAGGTTTATATGGCTTACCCCACTTATGAATCTTTAAAAAACAAACAACCGGGCGATATGCTCGATTTTGACAATAACGAATATCTGTTTTTGTGCCGTCAGGAGCTCCCGGGGGGTGATTTTTGCCTTCTCGAAAGCTTTATCGGCGCAAATCCCAAACTGATTCTCGTGCGCGAAAACGGAGTACGCGTTTTAAGAAAATCTGTCAGCGAGCCGTTTACTGCAAAAAAAGACACAAGCTTTAACGCAAGTGCAGTCCTCGATGAGGGCGACGATATAACCGCAGAAAAGCTCGGTACAAAACCGCTTCATATGCCGCGTGTTGACGGCGCACTTCCCGAGTTCGATGAATTTGCATATATTCCGCTCGGTCACCCGGCAGTCGATCTGACAGTCAGCGTTGACAGAATGGGCAACATCTGGGATCAGTCGCGCTATTATGACAGAACTAACTTCCCCGGCGAAAAAATCATTTACGATCCACGCAAATCAGCAGGTACGGTTGCAGGACAGCTTCCCTATCAGACGTTTCTTGACGGAATTTATCCGATACTCATAAACGTACACAAAACCTCCACCGAAATTCTCGAAAACACATATCTCATGGAAACCGGTGACCTGCGTCAGGTTCCTGCCGTTTGGATAAGAAGCGTTCACATTTCCCTGCCGGATAAAAAGGTTACGGGAATCGAATATACCAACGTCGGAGCAGAGGCGTGCAATACCACAACATGGGAACGCGAGGTTCCCGAAGAACGCTTTTACGACTGCCTTGTCGGACTTATCTTAACCTGTGACGATTTCCTTTCGGACGGCGCACAGATCTCAATTCCCGATAAACGTCTTGAGAGAAGCTATTACGGCACGCAGATCTCAATTGCCAATCTCTTTAACGGTCCGCAGGCGCATTACGGTAACCGCTTCTATGGGCTGACCGGACACAATTTCTTTCCGCCGAACTACATAACGGCAATACTTGCATATACACAGTCAAATCAGCTCAACCGCGCAGGAATGCTCGCAAATTATCTTCTCACATATGCCGTTGACTGTCTCGGACGTATACTCTACCGTCAGGGAATAAAGCAGAATTACGGCTTCTCCGCATCCGAGCTCGGTCAGCTTCTTTGGGTTATCTCGCGTTACCACCGTGCCGCAGGCGAGGATTCATTAATAAAGGGATGCTTCAAGCGTATCCTTGCAATGGGCAATTACATATGCTCAAAGATCACCCCGTGCGAAAGCGTACCCGGGACATATCTCGTTCGAACCTGTGCCGAGGCTGACACAAATGAGCGCATCGCCGATTATCTTCAGAATACTGCATGGAGTATTCGCGGACTTGAAGCCAGCATCAGTATGCTGAAGCCGACGGGTTGTGATGTTTCAGAGCTCGTTAATAACGCTTGCATGCTTAAAAAGAGCTTCGACACAATAGTGGAACAGCACACTATCGACACGCCTCTCGGTGCGCTTGTTCCATTCTGCCTGCAGTACCCGGTGCTCCCGTGGACAATGAGCGGATGCAGAAAGACAACAGTGCCCGTTGACGCCGAAGCGCTCGAAAAATATCTCACCGAACCATCCTCACGCTCAACCACCTATGATCCGTCAAAGCAAAATTTCATGGAAAACCGTTACAGCAATTATCGCTACTACCCCGAGCTTCTTTCCTCGTGTCTGCTGACACCCGACAAAGAGGAAACGATTTCAAAGCTTCGTGAGGAATACGGCGGAGAACTGCTCGGAATGATACGCTTCAACCGCTGGCTCGATGATTGGCCTGCATACAACCTTGCAATCTACTACATGGAGCGTGGGCACATCGACAAATATCTGCTTCTCCTCGCCGCTCATGCACGTTACCACGGTCTTATCGACTTCCACACATATTACGAGCAGGTCGGCTTCAGAAACGGTCACGCATACGTCAAAGCCGACACCTCAACGCCATCGATACTTCTCAACAATATCATGCTTAATATGATGTTCTGCTATGAAACGGTGAGCTCGGACAGAGTTGAGCTTCTTAAAGGCGTGCCTGCGGATTGGTTTGATAATAAGGGCTTCGCGGTTAAGGATCTTCGCTGCAGCTTCGGAACGGTCAGCATCCGTGCGAGCCGTGATACTCTAACAGTAGCTCGCAAAGGCAAGTTCCCCGAAACGAGAATTTACCTCAATTCCGGCGAATTTGATGCAGAGCTTCCAAAGGGAGTTACGCGCGGCGACGGTTACCTGCTTGTCGAGCCGGGCATCAAGAGCTTCAAGTTAAAATATCGCATATAATAAACCGACAAACTTGCCAAATATTAATTTAAAATTACTTGCAATTATACTCCATTTTAAGCTATAATAAAATGTAATATACCTATTTTTAGGGATACCGATAAATTAATATTTCAAGGAGGACCGACTGCCTTATGTCAAGCTACAAGGTACGCAAAACGCCCGGCGATACGGAATGGTTTCGCCATGACCGCTTCGGTATGTTCATCCACTGGGGACTTTACGCAATGCCTGCACGAAACGAATGGATAAAGACGCTCGAATTCATCAGCGAGGAAAAATACGATAAATACTTCAAGTATTTCAATCCCGATCTGTACGATGCAAAGGAATGGGCACGTCAGGCGAGAGCTGCAGGTATGAAATATGTCGTTCTCACGGCAAAACACCATGAGGGCTTCTGTATGTTCGATTCCAAATATACAGACTACAAGTGCACAAACACCGCGGCAGGACGCGATCTCGTCCGTGAATATGTGGACGCATTCCGTGCTGAGGGACTGCACATCGGCTTCTATTATTCGCTTATAGACTGGCATCACCCCGAATTTACGATAGACATGATCCATCCCCGCCGTAACGATCCCGATGCCGAGCAGCAGAATACCGGCAGAGATATGAAGAAATATAACAAGTATATGAGAGATCAGGTTGAGGAGCTTCTTACCAATTACGGCAAGATCGATATTCTCTGGTTCGATTTCTCATATCCGGGAAGAAAAGCACCTTCAGACAAGCCTTGGATGGAGCCTATCGGAAAGAACAACGAAGACTGGGAAGCCGCAGAGCTTATCGCACTCGCAAGACGCCTTCAGCCGGGTATAATAATTGACAATCGCACCGGCATCGAGCAGGACATCTGGACACCAGAGCAGTACCAGCCGACGGAATGGGTACGCCATGAAGAAACGGGTGAGCTTGTAACCTGGGAGGCGTGTCAGACCTTCTCGGGCTCATGGGGATATCACCGCGACGAGCAGACCTGGAAATCTCCCGAAATGCTTGTCCGTATGCTCATTAACACAGTTTCAGTCGGCGGAAATCTTCTCATGAACATCGGCCCGACAGCGCGCGGATACATAGATTCACGTGCAGAAAAGGCACTCGCGGCATATGCCGACTGGATGAAATACAACAGCCGCTCGATTTACGGCTGTACCATGGCTGAACCCGAATTTTTAAAGGGACTTCCCACAGATTACCGTTATACACAGAGCGAGGATGGCAAGCGTTTGTATCTGCATCTCTTTGCATATCCGTTCCAGGTGGTACGAGTCGGCGGACTTGCAGGCAAGATCGACTATGCACAGTTCTTGCATGACGGCAGTGAGGTGCTTTATACAGAGGGCAGCATCAAGGGACACAGCATGGAGCAGGCGTGTACGGATGACACCGCCGTAACCTTCAAGCTTCCCGACATAAAGCCGAATACTATTGTGCCGGTTATAGAGATATTCTTAAAATAAATGCAAGGAGAAAACAAATATGCTGATAACTCATTTAAGCGAGTCGGTCAGATATACAGGCCGTTGGGCAAAAAAAGAGGACGCCGCCGTAACAACCGCTCCCGGTGCATATTTCGAGCTTGCGTTCAAGGGATGCGGCTGTGACCTCATGTTTGAAACTAAGTTAAATTCAGAGCCGTATCCTCGCCTTTATATTCAGCTTGACGGCGGTGCTAAGGTTGAAACTGCGGTTTTGCGTTACATAAGAGTTGAAGCGCCGACGGACGGTGAGCACGTGGTAACGGTTTACTATAAAGGCGCAATGCAGGATCAGCAGCGATGGTATGAACCGCTCGTCGGTAATATTGCATTTATGGGTGCAGAAGCCGAAGATGTGGGAGTTTTACCCGAGGATAATCGTGAAATAATCGAATTCATCGGCGACTCGATAACCGAGGGTATATGGGTTGACGAGGAAAAGCATCCTTACGGCTCAACCTCCAAAAATCACCGCAACATGGTATTCCAGAACGACTCCACAGCAACATATGCCTATCTCACCGCAAAAGCACTCGGTATGAGACCGTACATTATGGGTTATGGCTCGGTCGGACTCACAAAATCGGGCGGCGGCGGAGTACCCAAGGCGGCAGAGGCATATCCGTATGCGTTTTATAATAACCCTGCCCAACCGTCGGGTGCAAGGATAATCGTCATCAATCACGGCGCAAATGATTTTAGCTCCGAGCCGTCCGATTATATAGCCGAGTACAGGGCATTTCTCGATATCGTCAGGGAGCGCAATCCCGATGCCGTTATCGTTTCACTCAGTGCATTTTACGGAGTTTGCGAGGATGAGCTTGCCAAAATGATACCCGAATATAACAAAGAGCACGGAGATAACATTATCCATATAAGCTCGGCAGGCTGGATACCGCGTGAGCCTGTACATCCCCTTCGTGACGGACACAAAATCGTCGCCGAGCTGCTCACTAAGGCAATACGCGAAAAGGTAAAGCTTTGATTTTAAAAATATATTTTTGAGAGGAATTTTTTATGAAAAAGTATATTGTTTCAATGCTTCTTCTCGGTGCAATGCTCACGTCTTTTGCGGCGTGCGGCGATAACAGTACCGCAAATAACAAAGAGGGCAATACAAGCACCGAAGACATGCCTGCCG
Organism: uncultured Lachnospiraceae bacterium; assembly: GCA_964430755.1. GTDB lineage: Bacteria > Bacillota > Clostridia > Oscillospirales > CAG-272 > Flemingiibacterium. The sequence continues at coordinate 27,807 of CAYSFT010000015.1, forward strand.
GAATCGAAGCGGCAGATTATAATCTGGATTTCAATATTTATGCTCCCGACTGGGGAATGTATCAGCGATATTTCTTCACCGACGATGCAGGAACAGACGTTATGACAAAGGCACTGTTTGAGCGTGAAACCAATGTTGAAAACCACCTCGGCGTAAACATCGGACACACGATAAACGGCAGTATTTCGGATATCAGAACAAAAATTTCCGAGCTTGTTATGACGGGCGACGACACATATCAGCTTTTCTTAACCCACTGCATCACAGGACTCTCCGCAATGATCACCGAAAAGCTGCTTTACGATTTCAATGACTTCGAGTATATCGACATGACAAAGGATTGGTGGAATCAGCAAGCGCTTGATGCGCTCTCGGTGGGCGGTCACAATTATTACGCCATCTCCGACTATATGCTCTCCGATCCGAACTGTATACTTTTCAATAAGCGACTGATTGAAGAATACAATCTTGAGGATCCGTATCAGCTCGTCCGCAATAATGAGTGGACAATGGACAAAATGGCAGAAATGATGGAAGCCGTTACAACAGACGACGGCAACGGCAGATGGGATTACAATGACACATGGGGACTCGGCGCACCGGACGGATGGCTTTCCTCGGGCTTCACCTTCTCAACCGGAGTTGATTTCGTCATCAAGAACGAGGACGGCGAATTTGAGTTTGCGTTTGACAATGACCGCGCATACACCATGATCGAAAAGAGCGAAAAAATCCTCGATGGTTCCGACACGTATATCTTTTCCAGTATGTGGGAATCCTCGAACGAGGAACGCTTCGCATCGGAGACATACCTCGACATTTCCAAGGATAAAACCCTTTTCGATTTAAACAACGTGGCGATGCTTTATTTGTACCGTGATTCCGAAGTGGATTTCGGAGTGCTTCCCTATCCGAAACTCGATTCCACACAGGAAAATTACACAACAAACGACTGGTCGGGCTTCATGTGCGTTCCGAAAACCGTACAAAATGAGGAAATGGTCGGCAAGGTCATCGAGCTGCTCTCATATTTCAGCGAGGACGTAAAATATGCATACTATGAGCTCATGCTCGGTGAAAAGCTCTCCCGTGACCCCGAATCAAAGGAAATGCTCGACACCATCTTCGACGGAGTTTCCTATAACGCAGGACTTCACTATTTCGGTTTTGACAGCGCAATGAACAAGATCACATTCGTACACGACCAGCTTTTCACAACACACGCATTCGGCGGCGAATTCTCCTCGTTCCTTGCAACGTACCAGCCGCAGGCAGAGTCAATCATCGAACAGTTTAACATAGAAGTAGCCGCGCTTGAAACGACTGAATAAAACAAGATAAATACAATAACCACCGGTTAACGGATATAAAGCTCCGCCGGTGGTTTATTTATTCAAAAACCGAAACGACGTACCGATTTTACTCAGTACGCCGCTCCGGCTGAAGAAAGTTATATAGACGACTCTTGCTTTTTAAGAGCATCTTAGCTTAAATTATTACTTCTTTTTCTTTGAAAGTGCAACCGCAATGCCTGCGATTACAACAACTGCCGCAATGATTGCGATGATTACGCCGGCAGGAATACCGCCCTTTTCGCCGTCATCGTTTCCTGCGGTGGTATCTGCTTCGGCAGTGGTATCGTCTTCTCCGTCGGGCTCTGTGGTTTCTTCGCCTTCTCCGGTTGCTTCTGCCTCAGTGGTATCATCTGCGGTGGTGTCGTCAGCCACGGTGGTGTCGCCCTCTGCGGTGGTGTCGTCAGCCGCAGTAGTATCATCCTCGGCTGCAGTTGTCTCCTCGTCAGCCGCAGTGGTGTCTTCAACTGCTGCAGTTGTGTCCTCTGCCTCTGCCGCAGTGGTATCTTCAACTTCCTCGGTGGTGTCCTCGGGTGCTTCAGTCGTTTCAGGTGCTTCGGTGGTTTCGGGAGCTTCGGTTGTTACAGGAGGAGCTGTGGTTTCAGGCGTGGGTGTTGCGCCGCCGGTCACCTTCTGCTGGGAAAGCGGCCAGTGATATGCTCCGTCAAAAGCTTCTTTTCCGAAATTCATTGCATACTGAACAAAGTCAAGGTCTTGTTCAGGCCATGAAAGTCCTTCTGCCTCTGCATTAAGGTCATAAAGCCAAACCTTAAAGCCAAGCTTGCCAACCTTTATAAGCTGGTTCTTATCGTGTGTGCTGTGAGGGATAGCCGCCTCGATAACGTAACCGTCGGATGTTATTCTGGTCTCATAAACGCAGGTGTTGACATCAAAAACTTCAGATGCAAGCGTATATACACGCTTACCGAAAGCATCAATTCCAACCTTGAAGAACGAGGGATTTTCAGTGTAGCTTCCAAGTCCGCCGTCGTTAAAGTCAAGACGGAACTCAACACAGTCGTTCTTATAAGGGTTAAAGTCGCGAAGAACATACGAATCTGCCGCAGAAACAACATCGTTATCCTTCACCTCAGCTGCAACGTAAACATACTTATCATCGTAAAGCGCATAGAACTTTCCGGTTGCATCCCACCACTGGGTACCGGAGTCATTCTTTGCAGGATCACCGTCGTAAACGATTGTGAGCGACTGCTTGTAAATGTCGTCGATATATCCGTCAACAGCGGGAGTGCCGATGAGAACCTGATCGTTTGCCGCCGAAACGGGCACTACTGTAATGAGCGAAGCCGCAAGACAGAGTGCGAAAATAATACTTAAGAGCTTTTTCATAATATAAATCCTTTCCTTAATTAAATTATTCTGTAACCTTAATAAATACTTCCATATAAGTAAACGCCGTCGAGCCGTGCACACCGAAATACGGACAAAGCATATTGCCGTGAGCTTCCTTTGGAATATTATAACAAAGAAGTGTGTTTTTCGCAAAACGCTCGTCAAGGTCGCATCCGATGTATTCACACTTGACGTTGTTCGTATATACCGTCGGAGGATTTTCCGCCACCTTTTCCGGCTCCTTAAAGCCGACACGAAGCGTAAGCTCTGCGCCCTCGGGAATATCGCCGACGAAAAGCTTGAAGCATCCGACGCGACCGAAAGAGTTCGGCAGCTGACGTCCGACACCTCCAAGCGTTTCCCATGGAGCACGTATATCCTTATAGGTGATTATATGACGGCGGTTCATACCCTGAACGGTATCGGGATCACCAATGGTGTTCATTATCGTCCAGTACATATTGCCATCCCAGAAAACATCTGCCTTCGGATCGGGAATGAGCGGAGCGTTCTTATTAAAACGATGGTGCGGGCTTGTAAGAAAATAATTGTAGAAATAAATCTTATCCGCGCCCTGTGTATAAGCGTGAGCCGCAAATGCCGCGACTGTTTCAATATTATGCTGGCTTACATATCCGGGAGACGGACCGACACCCATGTCAGTAGTTGCCATGTCAATGCTTGCAACGATTGATGTTCCGTAAGGCTCGGTTAAATTCTTCCAGAGCTTTATCGGCATATCGTTGTCAACCGACGCGAGGTGGTTGCCGAGGATGATCATGTCAACGATTCCGTCGCGTACCCACTGCATAACGTCAAGACCAAAATTGAAATTCGTCTGTATATCGGGCGCAACACGGACTGCAAATTTAAACTCGTGTCCGTACTTTTTCTCGTATTTTGCAACGAGTGCATCAACACGCCGCATAAATCCGTTAAGAATCTCAACGCCATCGTAATCCTTGCCTATCGCAAACATATGTATGTCGCGTAAGAAATCAAGCTCGATTCCGTAGCAGTCGTAGCGCTCAAGCGATTCCTCGATTATACCGTAAAAATAGTCGCGGACTTCCTCAACCGTATAGTCGTATGTACAGTCGTCGGAATTGGTCATCCACATTTCCGGCGGATGCTTGGCGCGCAGGTACTCGGGATGCTCGTGGAAAAAGTCGGTAAGAGGGAATGCTGCCTGCATTCTCCTGTCGTGGACATCGTTCATTCGGAATGATATCCACGGATTAATGCCAACCTTTTTGAAGCCTTCGATCATCAGAGCATTGTGGTCAACCTTAAGCTCATCGAAAACAATATGCGCGCCTCTTGCACAAATATTTTCCGTATAATCAACCGGAACACCGTTTTCCATCTTCTGATGATACTTGCTGACATAACTCTCGAAACGCTCTGACGGGAAGTTCGTCGTATTTTCAGCGACATTGATAAAATAATCAGTTATCTGCGAGCCCTCAAAGGTTTCGGGAAATTTAAGAATATCCTCTGCTGTGCAAGGCTGTGCGCCCCTTTTTCCGATGCCCTTCAAGATTCCGTCAGCATCGGCGTTTATGATTATGCCTTTCATAAAATATTTCTCCTGAAATGTATGTAAATTGGTTTTTGGGGAGCCCTCTCCGTCAAAGTTGCGAAGCAATCTTTTACACCTTCTCCCCCAAGGGAAGGCTTTAGAATAGATTGAAGCCTCAATGCAGCGCTTCTCTTGCCAAAGGGCTTCCCTCGGGGGAAGCTGTCGAGCACAGCGAGACTGATGAGGGGACCCCCTCAAAACCCCATCTTATCTGTTCGGTACGACCGTAATCTCCATGTGGTCTGTCCAGAGTCCCTGATCTGCGGTGATCTCGATAACCATATAGCCATCATTGTGAGCCGCCTTCGGAATTTCGAAGCACATCAAGTCATAATCAGTATAATCACCTCTGCACGTCTCTGTTCCGATATATGTGCAAAGCTCGGAGTTAACGTATATCGTCGGTAAGCTTTCGTTTTCAATCAACGACGAGATGTTTGTTGCCGAGAATTTGAGCGTTACTGCCGCATCAACGGTAACGTCACCGACCGGTATACGGAAGACCTTAGTGTCGCCCTCTGCAATATCCGTCGGGAGAACGTTATTCCATTCCTGCCATTCGCTCTTTACATCGGTGTAAGTCATGATCATTCTGCGGTCAGTACCCATCAGCTTTTCATATGAGCCGATAGTTGTGAGCATATTCCATGCACCTCTGTCGGTGTGAATGCTGTAAAGTGAGACCGGTGTGGTATACTTTTCGCTCTCGGGGAAAGCTGTACCGCGTCTGAAGTAGTTGTACATCGAAATCTTGTCTGCACCCTGCGAGAAAGCGTTCGCTGCAAATGCTGTCATGGTTTCAAAGGTGTGGAGCGAGCCGGTGTCGTTCTGCCATGAACGGATGTGTTCCTCGAGGCACGGTGCAACCTCAACCCCGAACGGATGCATTGACGAAGCCCAGATTCTTGTGGGAGTGTCGTTTGTCAGCGATTCGTAGCGTCCTGTCGGGATAACGAGGTCAATAATATCCTCTGCTGCCCAGGTCAGAACATCAAGACCGTGATCATAGCAGGTCTGAATGTCGGGAGCAACACGAACGCCGATCTTTATCTCATGACCGTACTTTTCCTCATAAATCTTAACAAGGTCGTCAACCTGACGCATGAAGTCATTGAGAATGTCAAGGCCTCTGTATTCGCCGCCTATGCTGAACAGCTTCATTTCGCGCTGATAGTCAAGCTCGATACCGTATGTATCGTAGTTGTTAAGACCGTCATTTATCGCGGTGAGCATCATCTCGCGAACCTCCTCGTAAGCATAATCGAGCGCACAATCCATATATCCGATCTCATCATGATGCTTTACGCGGTACATCTGCGGATTTTTATAATAGAAATCGCTCAAGCCGGCGGTAGGCAAGCTGACACCTGTCACAACGGCAGTGAGGTCGTGAACGTCATTCATACGGTAAGAGAGCCACGGATTGATACCGATGCTTCTGAAAGCCTCGTGCCACAAACCGATATAGTCAGTTCCGAGCTGCTCATTTATGTAAGGGATGCCGAGCATGGAGTTTGATGTGGTAAAGTCCACCTCCTGTCCCCATTTTTCTGTTCGGTAGAATTCGTCAAGACGGTCCTGAACAACAGATGAGGGATAATTGACTGTACCCGATCCAAAAACATTTATCATATAGTCTGTAACGTGTGTTCCCTCAAACTGGAGCGCAAAGTCGATAATATCCTGAACATCATACTTGTTCTGATATGCGTAGCTGTAGAAGTTGGTTGAGTCGTGGTTCATGATGATGCCGCCAACCTCATAGTCAGCCTCTTTTTCGGCATCATACTTGGTTACATGATACTTTATCGCATACGGAGCAAATGCCTTTGCCGCATACTCAGCATAGGTAAGACCGAGATCGTCGCCGTAAGTTCTCGGAATCTCATCAGGCATTTCGTCAATGGGAACGAGCGAGAAGTTATCCATGCAGTACGGCTGAATAAGCTCTGTACGTGTACCGCCTCGGATCGTCATATATGCAAGCTCTTGTTCAAGCTCCACATAATATTCAACCTTTAGCCAATCTCCGTTCAGATACGCACGGTAGTAATATGAAGGCGCGTAATATGTTCCGTCACGGTAATTGAACATAATAATGATCTGTGTAATATCAGTTGCCTCGGCACATCTGAAATATCCTGTGAACTTATAAATACCGGGATCAATAACGGTCGTGGGATAGAAGAGAAATCCCGTGTGTGACTCGCCGATGTCGGCAGTCTGTAAGTAACCGCCATTTTCATCGGAAAACCAATACATTGACTGTCCCTGCGTATTCCACATACCGAGCGACTGCTTTTCTCTGGTGAAGTCACCCCATTTGAAAACGTCCCCCTCGGGAATGGGGTCCGCTATTGAAAGCGGAGCTCCCTCGGGTGCTTCTGCAGCGCTCGCGCCGCCGGTCATTCCGACAAACAGTGAGGACGTGAGAAGTGCTGCAAGAATCGTTGATATAATTCTTTTTTTCATATTTATGTCTCCTTTACGTGATAGGCTCAATAAACGATCTCAACCTTGAAGTTGTCAACGTCGAAGTCCTTATTCTCATCCGCGCCGGGACCGCCGCGAAGCTGAACTGCGAAGGTCTCATAACCACTTGCTGTGATGATATGCTCGACGTGCTTCCACTCGTGAGTTATCGAGTAACGTCCGGGCATACCGGCAAATTCGATCGGATCAACGGTGAGCTCAACTCCCACAACAGCCAGAGTTCCGAAGTACGGACGGATTCTCATTGAGTCTCCGGCATTGCTTGTTCTGATATCGTAGGATATCTTATAGGTTGTGCCGGGGATCGTTACAAAGCCGCCGTTATAGTAGAGAGGATCGGGGCTTTCAAGACGTCCTGTTGCGGTAATGTAACCGTTGTCGCCTTCCTTGTTCCATACAGCAGTGCCCTCGCCCCAACCGATCTTCCAGGAGTTGAGTGCGGTTTCTTCGTCGTCAAAATCACCTGTCGTATAGTGCTCGGCAGGATCAACGAGCTCGATTTCCTTCTTTATAATAACTATGTTGTCAATATCGAAATCCTTGTTGTCCTCGGCACCCGGTCCGCCCTTGATCTGGAGGATAAACTCCTCAGCCTTGGTTGCGGTGTAAGTGTGCTCAACGTGTCTCCACTCATTGTTTATTGAGTAGCGAACAGGATTTGCCGCGCTGTAAGGCTCGCTGACGTTAAGTCCTGTGCCGCCTGTTGCAATGCTTCCGAGATAAGTACGGATAGTCATTTCCTCGCCCTCGACTGCGGTACGGATGTCATAGGATATCGTGAATGTATCGCCGATATTGGCAACGAATCCAAGATCAAGCGCAATCGGGTAATGCGATTCGGGACGGTCGCTTGCTCTGAGATAAGAGTTTCCATCCTCATCGGTCATGCGCGTTACCGTTCCTCCGTTTGAATAAGCAGGAACCCAACCTGCGGTGCCGTTAAGCGGATTTTCAAAGTCGCCGCCGGTTGTGAGGTTTTCACCGAAAGGAACGTAATTCTTGTCGTAAATGGTGATATTCTTGAATTCATAATCCTGAACGCACGAATTTCTCGGAGCACCGCAAAGCTTGACTATGAGCTCGGTCGGCTTTTCAACCGTAAACGTAAATTCAATACGCTTCCAATCGTTTGTAACGTAAGCCGCGCCGGACTTGTTTCCGACCATCGCACGGAGCCATGTTACCTCACCCGGAACTGATGTACGAACCATCGCGCTGAACTTATATTCGCCTGCCGCGATGCTGTAACCGGGCTTGTAAGTAAAGCCAAGCGAGCTGCTTGTGATGTTGCTTGCGGCAAAATACCTATCGCCGTTTTCATCAGTCTTAACCTCAAGTGTCTGTTCGCCGTAAGACCAGTATGCAAGTCTCGAAGCCTCATCGTAGCCCGCAACGAGGTTACCCTCTGTAATTTCGGGAAGTGCAGGAAGAAGGATGTTGCCGTTTTCATCAACAATGGGCTTGCCGATCGTATCAGCATCCTCGGTGTTTATTTCCTCGCCGAAGTTGATAAAGTCAAATTCGAGTGAATACGGTGCATCAAGAATCATCTTGAGCTTTCGTGCGGCAATCTTTTCTTTAACGTCCACAACGAAAGTTACAGTTTTCCACTCGGGGGTTACCGTAATGCTCTCAATTCCTTCCTCGGTCATAAGTGTCATGTCACCGAGAACTGCAGAGAGGCCTGCCTTGTTGTTATCGGAAAGCAGTGCGTCTGCCGTATCGCCCATAGCGTACTTGGCGAAATCAATGTTGCCGAGGCGAACCTTCGCCGTAAGATAGTACTTGCCGGGCTCGATATCGCCGTAAGCGGTGCTTGTTACGATATTCTTGTCTGTGCTCGGAACATCCGTAGTCTGATATGCCGACTCGCGAAGCACCTCCGCTGTTATCACAACGCCCTTGTTGTCAACAGCAACTGCGCTCCATCCTGCCTGCTTTACGCCGATAAGCTTATCGGAATTAACCGCAAGATTCTCGCCGCTTCCTGAGTCAACATTAACAAGAGTGAATCCGTCAATGTCAATCGGACACCAGCCATAACCCGCGCCGCTTCCCTCAAATGCGAAGATAAAGGGAGTTTCTGCGCTAAGCTTGAACGTATAGCTGTATTTTGTCCAGCTTGAAGTGAGCATAATATTGTTTGCGTTATTGGGGTCTGCCGGTCCCGATTTAACGGAGGAGATAACCGGCACCTGCGTGGTTCTTCCGTCTCCGATATAGAGACGCAGAAGTGCCGCAGGGTTTCTGCCCTTAATCGAAGCGTTTATGTAATCCGATGTACGCGCATAGAACGTGAGCTTATATGTACCGGCAGAAAGTGTTGCTTCCTTGTTTTCGTAAACGAGACGGTCCATATTGTTGTCGCGGTTGTATGCATGAATATAGCTGTTTGAAGCCGCACTGCCCGTTCCGATTTCTCCCGTCTTTTCATCGAGAACATTGTTCACAACCTCGAGCTCCTCGCCATTTGCCTTCCAGGGAGCATCAAAACCGAGTTCCTTTCTCTCCTGAAGCTTCAGCGCAAGAAGCACCATGATAAATCCGCTGTTCACGTCACTGAGAGAAACGTAACGCTCAACCAGCTCATAAGAAATGTCTCTCATGTCAAGCACGGAGCCGTCTGCGAGCATAAAGGAAATGTCACTGTGTGAAAGACCGTCAACCGCAATGTCTGCAACGAATGTAACCTCTTTCCATTCGGTTGAGAGCTGAGCCGAAGAGCTTCCGCTAAGAGTTGTCAGCGGTGTTCCGGCAAGCTTTGCAATAAGCTCATCCTCGCCGTTCTTTGCAAAGTCATATTCGCCGAGACGGAAAGTGCCCTTAATGTAGTATTTACCGGGCTCGAAGGTGTCACTGCCGCTTGCGAACACCTCGGTTACGCCCGATGATGACGGTTCAACGCGGTAGAATGATGCAGGCGATGTAGTCATGCGCTGAGCGCCTGCGCCCCAATTTACATGCTGGTCGACTGTTTCCGACCAATTTTCGAGAGTATTTTCAGGAAGAACCTCCTCACCTGTTGCAGCATCCTTAATCGAGAGGCAAGCAATGTCAAACGGAAGAATATTGAAATCCGTGTCTGCCTTGACCTGACGGTCAAAGTTAAGTACGATATTCTTTCTGTCACCGGAGGGCTTGAAGGTGATGCTGATGTCTCTCCAATTCTCATTAAGACGGATAGCCTTGTTTGCTATTTCTTCGGCAGTAAGATTACTTGAGGAGGATCCGGTAACAAGATCCTGTCCCCACCAGTATTCGTTGAAAAGAGTAACATCAAGCTCGCCAAGGCTTCTCGCCTTAAAGCTGAGTATATACTCCTTTGCCGCGGAGAGCGTAACTGTTCCCGCTTCGCCGATATAACGGTATATAACACCGGTTCCCTCCGCGCCTGCAGGTACATAGAGATATTCACCGACATCTTCCTGCTCGATAAGCAGAACAGGCGTACCGTCTGCTGTTGTAAAGCCGTCGAAGAACGTATGAATACGCTTATACGAAATATCCTTGAAATCAAGAACCGTATTACCTGCATCAAATGCAAATCCGATATCGGAAAGAGACGCGTCGCCGTTGATATCGAATGTGAATTCAGCGAAGGACCACTCTGTGCCGATCGCTGCAGTATCCTCAAGAGCCACACCGTTAGCATAGGCTGTGAGTGTGCCGCTTCCGTTTGTGTCATAATTATATTCCGAAAGGCGGAAGCTTCCAGAAATGACATAACGTCCGGATTCAAGAACTGTGTCCTCTTTTGCATAAATCTTTGTGTCGGTTGCACTGTCAACCCGGGCGCGGATAAATGCAGTCGGCAGAGCCTCATACTGTAAGCCCTCTCCCCAATTTACATGCTGGTCGACTGTTTCCGACCAATTTTCGAGAGTGTTTTCCGGAAGAACGGTTTCTCCGGTTGCTGTATCTGTGATAGTGAAATATGCAATGTCAAACGGAAGAACATTTAAGTCTGTACCGCTCACGTTGCGGCGGTCAAAGTTGAATACAATATTCTTTCTGTCAGCCGAGGGCTTGAAGGTGATACTGATATCTCTCCAATCCTCATTAAGACGGATAACCTTGTCTGCCTTTTCTGTGCTTGTGAGATTATTCGAAGTGGAAGTGCTTATAAGCTCCTGTCCCCACCAATATTCGTTAAAGAGGGTAAGCTCAAGCTCGCCGATGCTTCTCGCCTTAAAGCTGAGCGTATACTCCTTTTGTGCGGAAAGCGTAACCGTTCCCGCTTCGCCGATATAACGGTATATAACACCGGTTCCCTCTGCGCCTGCAGGTACACGGAGATATGAGGCGCGTACAGCATCTGTTTCGTCAACCAGGATCGCAGGTGTACCGTCTGCCATTTCCCAGTCGCCGGAGAAGCTGTAAATGCGTTCATATGCGAAATCCTTGAAATTAATGGATGCGTCGCCTGCATCGAGGGCAAAGTCGATATCCTTAAGGGATGCATCCTCATTGATATCAAGAACGAAGCTTACATCCGTCCACTCGCTGCTTATGTTTACGCTGTCAAGAGCCGAACCGTCCGCATAAGCTGTAAGACTTCCGACACCGTTTGTATCATAGTCATATGCTGCAAGGCGGAAGCTTCCCGAAATGAGATAACGTCCCGCTTCAAGAACTGTCTCATCCGCGGAATATATCTTCGTGTCGGATGCGCCTCTCATGTCAGCACCGGTGAAGGGCTCGTACTTTTCGGCAGTCTGTCCGCCGGCATTCCAGTTTACTGAACCGGTGCTTGTGGTTTCGTGCCAGTTTGTTATAATATTTTCTGTGATTATTTCCTCGCCGGTTTTATTATTGACAAGCGAGAGATTGCTGATGTCAAGCGGCAGGAAGTTTCCGCCAACATCGCCGCGCATGAATACAAAAACAGTATGCTTGCGTGCGCCGCCGGGAACAACGGGAATATTGAATTCTTTCCATTCCTCTGTAAGAGTAACAGTTCCGAGATTCTTTTCCATATACCATTCAAAGAGGTTAAGCTTGAGAGTGCCGTCCCACGAATCCACGGGGAAATTATTCACCGCGCTGACTCTTGCCTTAAAGGAAAGCGTATAGTCAGCACTCGTCGAAAGTGCCGCATCAAGCTGACGGAAGGTGAGACCTGCCGCCGAAGCACTGTCAGTCGCAGGAGCATGGAGATACCAGCCCTCATCAGCATCACTGCCGTATTCGATAACCGAACCGTCATTTACGCTCCAATCACGGCTCAACTGATATGTGGGAGCAAGCTCAAGATCCTTATAATCGAAGGAAGCAAGCTTGTCGATCTCAAACCTGAGCTCAGACATTTTTGTGTCCTCTGCAATGTCAAAATTGCAGTCGATCTTGCTCCAATCGGTTAATCCAAGCGCCGCGGTTCCAAGAAGCTCACTGCCCTTGTAAACATTGAGAGTTGCAGTGTTGCCGAAATCGGAGACGATTGCGCCGGACATTGTAACATCCTTGTGGTCAAACCATCCAAGACGGAATGAACCCGACAAATTGTAACCGCCGGCAGGAAGTGTCTTGTCATCCGAGCCTGCGAGACAAACAGTCGTGCCAAGTCCCGTTTTGCTGATGACCGTCTGTGTATTTACAACTCCGCCGATATTAACCTCGCTCGGCGTTGTCGGAACTTCAACGTGAGAATAAACCTGATCGGCTTTGATAATGGTTGCCACCTTACCGCCGATATCGGTACGCCATTCTGCCGGAGGAACAATCGGATCGCCGACAGGGTTACCGCTTGCATCAAGCTCGGTGAAGGTTACCTTGTCAATATCAACGGGCACAACATCCTCGCCGCCGTACAAAGAGCGTGCGAAAATGAACTGAACACGGTAGTTGTCGCTGGTTCCCGTCTTGATGGGACCTGTGCACTCGTAGTATGTCCAGTCCTCGGTAAGCTCAAAGCTGCCGATGTTGGCGTCTCCGTAGCCTTTGAAAACATCAAGCGTCATCTTGTTGTCGGCCGATGCTTTAGCGGCATTCGGATCGGCATTCCATGCTTCGTTAACATCAGGCATAGCTCTGGCATAAAACGAAACAGCATATGACGTGCTCTTTTTAAGAAGAAGATCGCCTGTGGCACCGGTGTTAGGACCGCAGACTCTGTACGCCATAACGGTCGCCGACTTGGTATCGGCAATATCCGATATTCTGTCGTATGTCAGCGTATCGGGAGCGCCTGAGCCTGTCTCATCAATTTCAGTGATATCAAGCTCGGTGTCACCGCTTAAAGCCACCCAATCGTCAGCCGAAACAGCGTCAGCCGGAGCAGGCGATTCACCGACCGCAAACGCTGTTATCGGCAAACTTGATGTGACAAGTGCCGCTGATAGCAGAAGTGATAGAGTACGTTTAAACTTCATAAATTTTTCCTCCGTGAAAATTGGTATAAGCCCACCCCAAAAGTTGGAGTAAGGCTCGAGATCGCGCTTCGACCTCGGGCACAAATCCGAGGGGAATATAGTAAACCTCTCGGACTCATGCCCCGGGCCGAAACCCGGGTTTATTTTAGATTAGTGGAAGTAGTTATACGACGATGCACCGAACTTAACGATAGTGTCAACGGT
>CAYSFT010000016.1:0-40311 GCA_964430755.1 uncultured Lachnospiraceae bacterium
CCTTCGCGCCAGCGTTGGTGTTCGTCCTTCTCGAATGATACGATGTTCGAAGCAGTGCGCTTCGGGAAATTGCTTTCTTTCGCCTTTTGGGTGCAAAAGTAACTTTTATCCCCGTAATATAAAGATACATTAAATCTCTTTGTATTGCGCTTCGAATTTCGCGTAAATTCGAGGGATGGGACACCAGCTGACGCAGGTTTCTCACCCCTCGAGCTCCCCGTCTTCCTTGCCTTCGCTCGACTTGCGCTCAACTCCGCCTGCGGCTCCGGGTTCGCTTTGTCAGCCGTGACCGTTCGTCCTGCCAGCTTCGCCGGCATCTGCGGCTTCATTGCTTCTGCAGCGCAGGTGCTCTCGACTCGCGCTCAACTCCGCCTGACGGCTCCGGGTTCGCTTTGTTAGCGGTGACCGCTCGTCCTGCCAGCTTCGCCGGCATCTGTGGCTTCATTGTTTCTGCAGCGCAGTTGCGATCGGTCGCTGTGTTTGCTGCTTTTTTCAAAAAAGACAGCCTTGAAACTTATTCTGTTTGTTTCATGTTTTCGGAATATTCGCTTGGGCTGACGCCGAAATGACGTTTGAACGCTTGTCTGAACGTGTGTGCTGATGAGTAACCGATCTTTTCAGCCACGTCGTTTACGCTCATTGTGCCGTCCGAGAGCATATCCGCTGCCGCCGAAAGCTTCTTTCTCGTTATGTAATCTTTTATGCTGATTCCAACTTTTTCTTTAAAAAGGTGCGAAAGGTAATATTCACTGTATGAAAGCTCGTTTGCAACACTCTGGATGTCTTGTATCTGCATAAACTTATTGTCTATATAGCGCTTCAGATGATAGATCGTGAAGCTTGAGGATGCTTTGTTAACCCGGCGCGGCGATGGATTTCCATTGATTATACGGAAAAATGTGATGAGTATTTCGGTCATATAGAGATTGAGCATTGTTGTTTGCTGTTCGTCCTGAATATACGTTTCATCAACCAAAAGCTCGCAAAGTCGCTTTATCTTTCCGTTGTCAACCACAACCATTGTATCAACGTTGGTCATTGCCTGCAGGTACGGAGCAATGGGCGCATAACTACGTTTTGGATTAAAGGCTACGCAGATACAGAGAAAATTTTCACTTTGGCTCGTTGTGGCACGAAAGCGTGATCCCTTTTTGATATAATGAATTTCACCGCCGCGTATATCGGTTGGAACGTCATTGCAATAAAATGTTGCTTTGCCTGAAATGACATATGTTATTTCATCGGCAGCCTGGACATATTCCGCTGTTTCGCTTCCGCGCATCAAAGAAATTTCTGCTGCTCTGGCAAGCGTTCCGCACGGAAGCGAAATCGTTTTTTTAGGATATATTTCGTCGTATAATAGGGCTTTGTCTATGTTCTTTTCTTCATAGACAGATTGCTTTTCTTTCTTCATTTTTGTTTCCTCCAAATATTCACAAAAAGCCCCGGGGCGACCGAGGCTTATGTTTTTTTGATTAAAGTAATTCCTCGAGCTTTTCGACCGCCTTATCAAGGTAATCGTTCTCCATAAGCTCAAGCATACCTTTGTCGCAGAGTGCCGCGAGACGGGGATCAATCGGCATACGCGCGAGAACGTCATAGCCGAACTTTTGTGCAACCTCGGCAATGTGACTCTCACCGTAAATGTTATGATCCTTTCCGCAGTCGGGACATTTGAAATATGCCATGTTCTCAACAATGCCGAGAACGGGTATATTCATCATCTGCGCCATATTTGCCGCCTTGGCAACTATCATCGAAACAAGCTCCTGAGGGCTCGTTACAATAATAATTCCGTCAAGCGGGATCGACTGGAAAACAGTCAGCGGAACATCGCCTGTTCCCGGAGGCATATCGACGAACATAAAGTCTACGTCGTCCCAGATAACGTCGGTCCAGAACTGTTTTACGGTTCCTGCGATAACGGGACCTCTCCAAACAACGGGAGTGGTTTCCTCAGGCAGAAGCAGGTTAACGCTCATCATCTTGATTCCGGTCTTTGATTCAAGCGGGAAAATACCGCCTGCACCGTCGCCCGTAACCTCTCCCTTAACGCCGAATGCCTTGGGGATAGAGGGACCGGTTATATCGGCATCGAGAATAGCCGTGTTGTGACCGCGGCGGCTCATAAGCACCGAGAGCATTGAGGTGACGATAGATTTACCGACGCCGCCCTTACCGCTGACGATACCGATGACTTTTTTTACGTTTGACATCTCGTGAGGCTTTTCAAGTAAACTTGTTTTCTCTCGGGATGAACAGTTAGCAGAGCAGGAAGAACAGTCATGAGTACATTCAGACTGCGGCTTCTCTTTCTCATCATCATAAATCATTGAAAATAACTCCTTTCAGAAATGTACTGATTATATTATAACTCATATTTTCCAATTTTGCAAGTGTTTTAAAGCTTTAATGAAATTTTTACGCTTTGTTGAATAATTGAAGTAGAATCGTGCATTATTTTGGCGTATAATTTTAATGTATTATATTTCGGAGGTGCACGATGAGAAATATACTATACCGAATCAGAGAAAAGCTTTCGCGGTTCCTATATGGGCGTTACGGAGTTGACAAGCTTGGATATGCCATACTTATCGTTTCCATGATACTTTCGCTTGCGTCATCGTTTTGTGCCGCGGCTTCTCCAAAGGTGTCGCTGATACTTTACATTATATCATACGGATTGCTCATATGGATGCTTTTTCGTATGCTTTCAAAAAACAGAGCAGCACGTATGAGCGAAAACACGAAGTTTCTCGGTTTCTGGAAAGGCATGAAAAAGTGGTTTAGTCTTCAGTATAACCGCATAAAGGATATACGAACTCACCGCTATTTTGCCTGCCCTAACTGCAAAAACAATCTGCGTGTTCCAAAGGGCAGAGGAGAAATAACGATCACCTGTCCCGTCTGCAAGACTAAATTTGACCGCAAGACTTAATTAATCTGAATACCTGCTCAGCCGTGTCCGAAAGGTCGCGGCTTGCGTTTTTTGTGTCCATTGCCGCGTCGAGCGTGTCGATCTTTCGGCGGATAGGGAAGAATGCGTCAATGCCGACCTCATTACAGGCTGTGGCATCCTCGGTTACGGCTCCCGAAAAGGCGATACAGAGCTTGCCGTACTTCTTTGCGAGCTTTGCAACGCCAACCGGTGCTTTACCCATTGCGCTCTGACGGTCGAGTCTGCCCTCGCCGGTTATAACGATATCCGCATCCTTAATATAATCCTCAAGGCGCGTTACGTCAAGGACAAGCTCGATTCCCGAAATCAGCTCGCCGCCGAGAAATTCACGCAGAGCAAAGCCGAGTCCGCCTGCCGCACCGCTTCCGGGATAGTTCATGTCGGAGGTGGGATGTTTTTCTTTTGTAACCTTGGCGAAATTATTGAGCCATTCGTCCATGTCGCGTACAGCTTTAGGTGTTGCACCCTTTTGAGGCCCGTAAACGGCACTGCAGCCAAGCTCACCGCAGAGGGGATTTGTCACGTCACACGCCACACGTACACGGCAGTCGCGAAGTTCTGCGATAACACCGCTGTCGTCGATTTTTGCAAGGTCACGAAGTCCCTTTGCACCGAGAGCGATGGGGTTTCCGTTTTTATCAAGAAGCTTGAAGCCGAGCGCCGCAAGCATACCCGTGCCGCCGTCGTTTGTCGAGCTTCCGCCGATTCCGATTACAAAATCACGGCAGCCTTCACCTATTGCATCCGCGATCAGCTCGCCGACACCGTATGTGGTTGTTTCAAGCGGATCACGCAGCTCTTTTTCAAGCTGGGGGAGTCCTGCCGCAACAGCCATTTCGATAACTGCGGTGTTTCCTGCGATGCAGTATGTGCAGTCGACCTTACGCATACGTGAATCATGTACACTGACTGTGCGAAGCTTGCCGTTCATACCGAGTGCCAAAGCCTCTGTCGTACCCTCGCCGCCGTCTGCAAGCGGACGTATCATCACATCTGCCTCGGGATATACGCGGCGTATGCCGTCTGCACAAGCTTTGCCTGCTTCGAGCGAGGTGAGACTGCCCTTGAATGAATCTATTGCCGTTACAACTTTCATGTTGATACCTCTTATGTTGAAATATATAAATATTCTACCATAATTTACTCTCGATTTCAAGTGGTAAGGTGTCAATTTATGTACATAAAATTAAAATTTACGATTTTCCTTGAATATGGGAAAAAAATGTGTTACAATATATAATGGTTAACTATGTAAACGGAGGGAGAATCATGTCCGAAAACTCCAAAAAAGAACAGTATCTCGAATGCGGCAAGATTATTAACACCCACGGTGTGCGCGGTGCACTTAAAATTGAATCGTGGTGTGACTCGCCCGAGGTGCTGTGCTCGATAAAAAAGCTCTACTATAAAAAGAAAGATGAATATATTCCGCTTGAGGTTACAAAGGCATCGGTTCACAAGGGATGTGCGCTCGTTTATTTCTATGGTATTGATTCCATTGAAGCGGCACAGCTTTTAAAAAACCGCGTTGTCTATGCCGACCGCGACGATATTGACATTGATGATGACCGTGTGTTTGTTGCGGATATTATCGGGCTTCCCGTTTTCGATGAGCGTGACGGAAAGAGGCTTGGTGTGCTCTCTGATTATCTCGAAAGCGTTGCATCCGATCTGTTCGTTGTAAAGACAGACAGCGGCGCGGAGGTGCTTGTTCCTGCAGTCGACGAGTTTATCGGTCACATTGACGACGAGGGCGTTTATCTTCGTCCGATAGGGGGAATGTTCGATGATGCCCCGGAGGTCATCCGTGATGAGATTTGACATAATGACGCTCTTTCCCGATGTTGTCGATTCGGTTCTCGGCTCGAGTATAATCGGTCGCGCACAGGAGAGCGGTATTGTTGAGGTTCATTCTCACAACATCCGTGACTTTTCCGAAAATAAGCACCGACGTGTTGACGATACCCCATACGGCGGCGGAATGGGAATGCTCATGAGTGCTGTTCCGATCTACGGCTGCTTTAGGTCGATAATCGAGGCGCAGGCGGACGACGAAAGGCGCAGACGTGTTATATATATGTCGCCTCGCGGCAAGGTTTTAACCCAGAAAAAGGCTTATGAGCTGACGCGGTACGATAACATAATAATCCTCTGCGGACATTATGAGGGCGTTGACGAGCGTATCATTGAGGAGATCGTTGACGAGGAGATATCCATCGGCGATTATGTACTTACGGGCGGTGAGTTGCCTGCCTGCGTGCTGGTTGACTGTGTTTCGCGTATGCTCGAGGGCGTACTTACAAATGAGGACTGTTGGCGCGGCGAAAGTATCGCATCGGGGATGCTTGAATATCCGCAGTATACGCGTCCATATGATTTCAGAGGCAGACTTGTTCCCGAGGTGCTTTTATCTGGGCATCATGCGAATATTGAAAAATGGCGTCACGAGGAGGCTCTCAAAAAAACACGTGAATGCCGTCCCGACTTACTTTCCGCTGATACAGGGATAGGTTCACCGACAGATGGAGAACAAAAAGATGGAAATTAACGACAGCAAAAAGGGTGCACGTGCAGTCAGGACGGTTGCCGTTATGATGGGTGCGACCGTTATTGCGAAGCTGCTCGGTATGCTGCGCGGTGTGCTTCAGGCGAACGCTTACGGAACAAGCTTTGAAGCCAATGCGTTTACTGCGGCGTCAAAACTGCCGCTTGCGTTTTTTGATATGTTTCTTGCGGCGGCGGTGCTCGGTTGCTTTATACCGGTTTACAACAGCTTCAAGGGGAAAGATACAGACGGCGTGACGAGCCGTGAAGCAGACCGCTTTGCCTGCATATTCCTAAATTTTATAATGCTTCTTTGCGGCGTACTTGCGATTATCGGTATCATATTTGCCGAGCCGCTGATACGTCTTATAACAAACGGACTTGACGAGGCGACCGTCTCGCTTGCCGTAACGCTGACTCGGATAATGTTTCCGCTCGTGATATTCACGGGCTCGGCGTATACGCTTGTCGGTGTGCTTCAGTCAAAGGGCTCGTTCATCGTTCCGGCGCTGATAAGCGCAGTTTCAAATGCAGGTGTTGTGCTTTACCTTGCAGTGTTCAATGCACCGCTCGGTGACAAGGGTATATACGGTCTTGCCGTGGCGTACCTTTTGTCGTGGCTGTTACAGCTGCTTACCCTTATCGTTCCGCTTTGGCGTAAGGGATTTTCATATAGGCTATTGCTCGATTTCAAAAATCCGGCACTTATACGTGCAATAAAAATGGCGCCGCCGATTATGATCGGTTCATGGCTTGCTCCGGCAGGAACACTCCTCGGACAGTATTTTGCCGCGAATGTTACTGCACAGGGCGCTCTTTCGGGTGCTACAACGGTTTTTGACTATGCAAACAATATTTACATCATTATTGCAGGAACGCTCACATACAGCATCTGCAATTATACCTTCCCGAAAATATCAAGACTTTCGGCAAGCGGTGAGAGCGAGGAATTCTGTTCAACCGTCAGAAGCGGTCTGACCTCTGCGCTCTTTATAACAGTACCGTTTATGGCGGCGGCAATGGTGCTTGCCCCGGAGGGAATATCAATCGTATATCTGCGCGGAGAATTTAACGCCGAGGATGCCTATTATACGGCACGTGCACTCAGGTTTATTCTGCCTGCAATGCCGCTTTTCTGCGTGACCGAGCTGTTTTCACGTGTGTTTTATGCAAAAAATATGCCGCGTGTACCGATGTATGCGGCACTTGGCGGAATTGCGGCGAATATTATCGTTGGCGCGCTTCTCACATCTCTGAGACTCTTCGACATCGGTGCAGTCGGTGCCGCTAACGCCGCAGGACAGGCTGTGTCTGCGCTGATTTTACTCATATTTGCGGCGAGACGTATTCCGGGTATGTTTAATCGCGGATTTATTCTGTCGCTTGTGAAAATTATAATCGGCGGCGTTATTGTTTTTGCTGTCTGCACGGTTGTTTCAAGGCTCATCGGAAGCGAGCCTTATATGGCGTCGTTTATTCGTAATGTTATTAATGCAGTTATAATTTTTGCTCCGTCGCTTGTTTTGTATCTTGGCTTTTCCAAGCTGGCGAGAGTGAAGTTTCAGTAAAAAATGATAGGAGGTTATGTGTTTGAATAATACCCGAAACGGAAGCGATGGCTCTAAAAAGCGAAGAAACATCTTTGCATCCTCGCTTATAATTTCAACGCTCGGAAAGCTTTCTTCATGGATAATACGCAAGCTCGAGGGCGGACTTTTCGGAAATATTTTTTCTTCATACCGGCGCGAAAACAATGCCCTTTCTCAAAGTACGCTTGTAACTCAAACCAAACGCCTTGATATTTCGGGCCGCTTATTGATGCCGGCAAAGCGTGTGATTGCGCACGCAATTGAAACAAGTGTCGTTCTTGGCTGGATACGCGACAGACTGAACCACATGATGTCCGCCTCGATGAAGGCTTACGGCATATTCACGTTTTCCTTTGCCCTTTACAGTTCACTTATATATCTTTTCCGCGTGTTCTATTTCGGCGCGGAGGATATCGACTATGTTATGATACTGTCGCTTCTCATGATGCTTGTCGCCTCGGTTATGATGATATCGTCGCGGCATACGCTTGCAAGTGCGCTTCTTTCAAGTCCCACGGCGCAGTTCTTCTTATTTAAAGTGGTTGGAATACGGCGCGAGGTGCTTGAGGGAATACGGCGCGACGGTGAAGGACGGTTTAACATCGCTTTTATTTGCGGAATAATTTTCGGCGTTGCTTCATTCTTTGTTCATCCTCTGATTCTCTTGTGTCTGATTCTTGGGCTTGTCGGACTTTATCTTGTTCTTATAAAGCCTGAATTCGGTGTTTTTGCCATAATGTTTGCGCTTCCGTTTGCGCCGACGATGGTGCTCGTTGCGGCAGTGCTCTATACGGCGCTTTGCTATATGATCAAGGTTATGTGCGGAAAGCGGTCGATAAAATTTGATCTGCTTGATGTTACGGTTGCCCTCTTCTTTGTTCTGATGGCAGCCGGCGGAGTTGTGGCCGTGTCGTCGGGAAGCATGAAGCCTGCACTTGTGTTCTGTGCGTTTATGCTCGGTTATTTCCTCGTTGTCAACCTGATACGCTCGAGACAGTGGGTGGTGCGCTGCGTTGTCGGACTCATTTCGTCCTGCACGGTCGTATCGCTTATCGGACTTTTCCAGAACTTTTTCGGTCTTTCCGAGTCAACGTGGCATGACAAAGAAATGTTCGGCGATATTGAGGGACGTGTCGTTTCAACCTTTGAAAACCCGAATGTTCTTGCTGAATATCTTATTATGATAATTCCGCTCTGCGTTGCGATGTTCATTATAACAAAGCATCCGAAAGCGAGACTGGCGCTTGCGTTTGCCGCTGCTGCTTCGTGCGGATGTCTTATATACACATGGTCGCGCGGCGCATGGCTCGGCTTTATAATCGGTATGCTGATCTTCTTCCTGATGTATCATCGCAATACGCTCACGGCACTTCTTTTGGGTGTGCTCGGTGTGCCGTTCTTACCGTTTGTTCTGCCCGACAGTATAATACAGCGTTTTGCAAGCATAGGTGATCTGCGTGACACATCAACGGCGTACCGCGTTAATATTTGGAAAGCGGTTGTCGATATGGTCGGCGATTTTTGGCAGACAGGTGTCGGTGTTGGTGAAGCATCCTTCAGACCGGTTTACGCCCTGTATGCTTATTCCGGAAATGAAATTGTGGCTCATTCGCATAACCTTTATTTACAGATTGCGGTTGAGCTTGGTATTGTCGGTCTTACAGTTTTCATTGTGATGCTGTTTGTCTGGGCGCAGAGCGTTTTCACTCTCCACAAAAACGAAACTCGCTCTGATAAGCTTCTGTCAACTGCGGTGTTCTGCGGTATACTTGCAGTGCTCGCTCAGGGTATGACAGATTATATCTGGTATAATTACCGTGTGTTCCTTGTGTTCTGGCTGGTGCTCGGTCTCGGTTCTGCAATACGCAAAACCCTTGATTCCACAGCTAAAACCGAAGTCTTTTAAAGGAGGATTCTCTAATGGAAAATAAAACTCTCAAAAAACGCAGATTCAATGCCATAGATGCGGTGATAATTCTTGTGATTGTCGCAGTTATAGGTGTGGCGGTGTTCCTCTTTTCGTCGGAAGAGGCTGAAATGCCGATGAATAAGGTAAAGCTCGAATATACCGTTGAGATAAAAACTCTTTCGGACGATATCGCGGCTGAATTTAATATCGGCGACAGAATGGTGGATTCCGTTCAGAAATATAACCTTGGCGAGATAATCGCGGTTGAATATGACAATGCGGTGCATTACGGCAGGGATATTGTTAACGGAAAGTTGACTGCGTATGATTACCCGGATCATCAAAGGGTGATTCTTACAATGCTTGCCGATGCGACAATTGATGGAAACGGACGTTATCTGATTGATGGCGGATATGATATTTCAACCGGTACGGTGGTTTATATACGTTTGCCGGGCTTCAACGGAATCGGATACTGTACATCATTCAGCAGACCGGAGGTGAACGAGTGATGAGTGAGAAGAATATTAAAACCAAAAAAGAAAGAAAATTCAAGCCGAATATAATTGATTTTCTGATTGTTATTATTGCGATCGGCGTTGTTGTCGGAATCGTTATGAGAATGGGTGTTATTGACAAGATCACGGTGGGCAATAAGCTTGAGGAGGCAAGAATATCCTTCATAATCAGAGACATCAGCGGCGAATCCGAAAGCTATTTTAAAAACGGTGATCCTTATAACAGCAAAACACATCAGTGTTATATCGGTACACTTGAAACGATCAATTCGAGACGTGCTGTTAAATACATTGAAAATGAAAACGGCAGAATGGTAAAAACCGAAAGTGCAGACAACCGTATTGATATGTTATGTACGTTGATCGGAGAGGGAACATTCACATCTGATGGCTTTTTCCTCGGCGGTTCAACACACATCGCTCCCGGCTCGGAGATAAATTTTACCAGCCCTAACATTGTCGGAGTTTTTACGGTGACCGATATTCAGCCGATTGACGGAACAAAATAATTTTTCGGAGCTGCCTTGATGCTTATTGAGGCGGTTCCTTTTTTTGACGGCGTAAGATGAGAATTGGTAAATTTTGTAAAAAAGAAGGCGATTTTTTGGTAAAACACCCGAAAATGGCAGAGAAAATGCACCCGGAAGCGACAAATTATATGCAAAAAAACTATTGATTTTATTATAAAAATTTGATATACTATAAACAGTATTATTCAAAATCGGAGTCATAGCCGACGCTTTAAATTATGAATTCTCGCGTCGGTAATAGATTAAAACGAAATTTTACCGTATTTTTTCAATATTCAAATTTAATGTTAGGAGCGTATTCTATGATTTCCCGTAATGTTACTATTCAGAATAACGTCGGTCTTCATGCAAGACCTGCAACCTTCTTCATCCAGAAAGCTAACTCTTTCCAGAGCTCTCTTTGGGTTGAAAAGGAAGACAGACGCGTTAACGCAAAGAGCCTTCTCGGCGTTCTTTCCCTCGGAATAACCAAGGGTATGACTATCACTCTTATTGCCGATGGAAGCGATGAGAACGAGGCACTTGACGGTCTTTGCGAGCTTATCGACACCGGATTTGGTGAATAATAGCGACTCGGTGGGCTGATGCTCACAAATCGCTGATGTGCGGATGCTTTCCGCAGGAGATTAATAGTTTTGACGAGTCGTAGTATGCTGCTGCAGCGAGGGCTCGTCTTTGCTTTTTTGTAACGATTGTTTTTTGGGGTACGGTGGGTTATGGATAGAGAAGAAAAACAAATAAACAAAAATGACCGCCGTGTTGAGTTGCTTGAAAAAGCGAACAGTCTGCCGCAGCGTCCGGGCGTTTATATCATGCGCGATAAGGGCGGCAAGGTTGTTTATGTCGGCAAGTCACGCTCGCTGAAGAACCGTGTGTCGCAATATTTTCACGAGGCAGCGCACCATAACGAAAAAACTCGCCGAATGGTGATGAGTGTCCATTCATTCGATTATATTCTGACCGACACCGAGATTGAGGCGCTGTCACTTGAAAACAGTCTGATTAAGCAGTATACGCCAAAATATAATATCAGATTAAAGGATGCAAAATCGTATCCGTATATAAAAATGACGGTGAACGATGAATATCCGCGCCTTTCGGTTACAAGACGCAGACTTGCGGACGGTGCGAAATATTACGGCCCGTATTCGAGTATTTCTGCCGTTTACAGTATTCTCGGAACGATACAGAAATCGTTTGGTATTGCTTCCTGCAATAAAGAATTTCCGCGCGACATAGGAAAGGGAAGACCTTGCCTTAACCGCCATATCGGACTTTGCTTGGCGCCGTGTACCGGTGAGGTATCATCCGAGGAATACCGTGCGATCTTTAAGGAAATTAACAGCTTTCTGCGCGGCTCGTTCCGTGAATGTGAGCAGTCGCTTCGTGAGAAGATGGAGTACGCCTCGGAAAATCTGATGTTTGAAGCGGCGGCGAGATACCGTGACCGTATTGAGGCATTATCAAAGCTTTGGCAGAGGCAGAAGGTGGTTGGTTCGCCCGATGCGGAGCAGGACGTTATCGCGCTTTATACGGACGATATCTGTTCGTGTATATCGGTGTTTTATATCCGAGGCGGTACTATTACGGACAATGAGCATTTTCTCTTTCCTGCCGAGCAGATCATCGACGAGGAGAATATGTCGGCATTTTTATCCGAGCTTTACAATATCCGCGAGTATGTTCCGCATGAGATAATACTCGATTTCACTCTCCCCGATGCGGAGCTTGATGCGCTTGCCGAAACGATGCGTATGCGTGTCGGTTATAAGCCTGAAATACGTACACCGGAACGAGGTGACCGCCGCAGGCTTTGCGAGATGGTTTACGATAACGCCAAACAACAGGCGCTTCTTTATAAGGCACAGTCGGAAAAGGACAACAAGATACTTGTCAAGCTTGCTTCAATGCTTGCGCTGGAGGTCGTGCCCGAGCGTATTGAGGCGTATGATATCTCGAATTTCGGTAAAGACAATATAACTGCAGGTATGATCGTTGCAGAGAACGGCAAGCTGAAAAAGTCCGATTACCGCACGTTCAAGATAAAAACAACGGACGGTATTGACGACTACGGTGCGATGCGTGAGGCACTGTCGCGCAGACTCGCACATCTGACTGACGAATCGTTCGGTGCGGCGCCTGATCTGATACTGCTTGACGGCGGACGCGGACACGTTTCCGTGGTTCGTGAGCTGATGGCGGAGCTTGGCTGTGAGATACCTGTTTTCGGTATGGTCAAGGATGAATTTCATAAAACACGTGCGCTGACGGATGACGTGAATGAGATCAGTATCGCACGTGAGCAGGCGGTGTTTGTGTTTGTATATAAGCTTCAGGAGGAAGTACACCGCTATACAATCGGCAGAATGGAGAGCGCAAAATCAAAAACACTCAAGCATTCGATGCTTGAAGAAATAGAGGGCATCGGAACGATAAAGGCGAAGAGTCTGCTTGCACATTTTCGCAGTATCGCCGCGATAAAAAAGGCCAGCAAAACCGAGCTTATGAGGGTTTCGGGAATCACTGCGGCAAACGCTGATGCCATAATAGAACACTACAACAGTAAGGAGAAACAAAAATGAGAATTATTACAGGAAGCGCACGCGGAACAAAGCTTGCGACACTTGAGGGAGAAGCAACACGTCCGACCGCAGAGCGAGTTAAAGAAGCGATCTTCAGCATGATACAGTTTGACCTGCCAGACGCACATATACTTGACCTTTTCGCAGGAAGCGGTCAGCTCGGACTCGAAGCACTCAGCAGAGGAGCCGAAAAAGCACATTTGGTTGACCGAAGTGCAGAGGCGACGGCTATAATCAAACAGAACGCACAGAAAACCCATCTTTGGGATCGCTGCCGCGTTGTGACGATGGATTATGCCGACTATATCCGCGGTACAAAGGGCGAGAAATTTGACTTTATTTTTCTCGATCCGCCATATGGAAGCGGTATGCTTAAAGGTGCGCTTGAGAAGCTTGCGGCGAGTGATATTATTGCCGATGGAGCTTGGATTTTCTGCGAGGACGAAACCGATGATATTTTCGGCGGCGATGACGCTCTTGCGGAAAAATACAACGTCGAAAAGCAGAACCGTTACGGCCGTGTTTATATCACGGTGTTGACTTTGAAAAAGTAAGGAGATTATTATTTATGTTAAACCCGAGAAAAGTTCTTATCCCCGGCAGCTTTGATCCGCCGACTGTCGGTCATTACGATATTGTCAAGCGTGCGGCGGCGATGTTTGATGAGGTGTATGTTGTTGCGTTTGTGAATTCATCGAAGCATGAACGTTTTTCTGTTTCGGAAAGACTCAAAATGCTCCATGCGGCGTTTGACGGCATTAAAAATGTACGCGTTGACGTTTCGCAGGAATTGCTTGCGGATTATGCGGCAGAGCATGGGCTTGGAACTATCGTTAAAGGTGCACGCTCGGCGACCGATTTTGACTACGAAATGTCGCTTTCACTCATCAACCGTTCGCTCAATTCCGAGCTTGATACCCTCATCATTCCGACCAAGGCAGAGTATATGCACGTAAGCTCGACGATGGTACGTGAGATGATTCGCTATGGCTGTGATTACACTGATGCCGTTCCCGGTGGAGTGGCAGATCTGATTGCCGGATTTTTGAAGAACGAATAACCATAAATTGGAAATAAAAACACATATTAGTAGAACATACAAAAACGTGGTCGAATAATCGGTAAAAAGTGAAAAAATAATTTGCATATCTGCAAAAAAATCTCTCAAAACCTATTGCATTTATTTGAAAGATGTTGTATAATAGTGGTGGTGAATTTAGGTTCAAAGTGGTTTAAATTTCCACAAAAGAGGTGCGAGAGGGGTGAGCATTGATGTTGACAGGCGAATATTTACACACAATCGACGTGAAATCGCGTGTATTCGTTCCGGCGAAGCTGCGTGAATCCCTCGGTGAAACATTTGTGCTCTCGCGCGGACTTGACGGTTGCCTTTCGCTTTACCATCTTGACGAATGGCAGAAGTTCAGCGAAAAGCTGGCGGCACTTCCAAATTCGCAGACAAAGAACATCAAGAGATTCTTATTCACTTTTGCATCGGAGGTAACACCCGATGCTCACGGACGCATAACCATCCCACAGGGACTTCGCGAATATGCGATGCTCTCAAAGGAAGCGGCATTCCTCGGTGTCGGCGATCATGCCGAGATTTGGGATGCGGAGCGTTGGAACACAATGAAGAGTGGCGATGACGCTGCAATGATCGAAGAGCAGATGAAGGAGCTTGGACTGTAAAAATGGATAACATGGCACCTGCCTTTTCGCATTACTCGGTGCTGCTTGATGAATCAATAGACGGACTTGCTATTAAGCCTGACGGTATTTACGTTGACTGTACGCTTGGCGGCGGCGGTCATTCGGAAGCGATTGCCTCACGTCTTAACAGAGGCGGACGTCTCATTTCCATCGACCAGGACACAGCGGCGATCAGAGCTTCAAAAATAAGACTTGAAAAATATGCCGACCGTATTGAGTTTGTGCGCGATAATTTCCGCAATGTCGGAGACGTGCTGACAAGACTCGGCATTGATAAAATAGACGGCGCTATAATCGACCTTGGCGTTTCGTCATATCAGCTCGACACTCCGGAGCGCGGATTCTCATATATGCACGATGCACCGCTTGATATGCGTATGGATCCCGATGCGGCACTTGATGCACGTGAGGTGGTTAACACCTATTCGGAGGAACAGCTTAAAAAGATAATATTCGAATACAGCGAGGAGAGGTTTGCCGGACGTATCGCGGCGAAGATCTGCGATGTGCGCGAGAGAAAGAGTATTGAAACGACCTATGAGCTTGTTGATATAATCAAATCCGCGATACCTGCAAAAGCCCGTGAGGATGGACCTCATCCGGCAAAGCGTACATTCCAGGCGATACGCATTGAGGTTAATTCGGAGCTGTCGATCATTGAACCGACGCTTGACGCGCTTATATATGCGCTTGGCGAGGGCGGCAGACTCTCTGTTATAACCTTCCATTCGCTCGAGGACCGCATCGTTAAGCAGACGTTTGCAAAGGCGTCACGCGGATGCACCTGCCCGAGCAATTTCCCTGTTTGCGTTTGCGGAAACAAACCGAAAATCAAAACTGTCACTCATAAGCCGATTTTACCGTCGGAGCATGAGCTTGAGGAAAATCCGCGCTCCAGAAGCGCGAAGCTGAGAGTGGCGCAAAAGCTTTGATATAAAACATTTCAGGAGGTACGGCAAATGACCGAAGCGGCATTCAAAAAGAAAAAGAATACTAAAGCGTCAAGTGGTGAGCGTATCTCCACACATCCGTCTTACACAGAATATTCGTGGGATTCGATCGTTACAAACGGTACACCGGCTCAATCTGCGGCTTCAACAACTGCGCAGACACGCCGTCCCGCTCCGGTACAGTCAACTGCGGCAGTACGTCGTCCGTCCGCTGTCTCACAGCCGATGACAAAGCGCGGTGCGGCAGAAAAGACCGTTTCCGGCGCAGAAAAGAAAACTGCGGAAAAATCAGCTGTAAGCACTGCACCTGCTGTAAGTGTTAAGGAAAAAGCGGCGGTTAAGAAGAAAGTAAAATCGGTTGTTAATATACACACTATTACAACCGAGAAAAAGTATGCTTTCCCGATGTCACTTGTGATCGTTGCGCTTTGCTTTACTGTGCTTATCATGTCGATAGTTACGACGCTTGTACAGGTGAGCGAGATCACAACCGAGAATTCCGCTTTGCAGAGACAGTATAATTCACTGGTTTCCGAGGAAAATGAGCTTCGTCTGCGTCTTGAAACACGTGATGACCTTCGTGTTGTTGAGGCGATGGCAAAGGATGAACTCGGAATGGTTAAGAAAGACCAGGTTGAGCGTTATTATTTAACGGTACATAAAGAGGACAGAATCGAGATCGTTGAAGAAGCACCGGAGGAGAAGGCAAGTATTGTTGATAACATTATGAGCTTCGGCGGTTCGCTTGTTGAGCGTATAAGAAATGCGTTCGGCTTCTAAAGCACGTATTAATTGCGCTTTACATTAATATAATTACCATATGAACAAGCTTCGGAGAGTAGGCACCTTTTTTCAGCGCTTACTCTCCGAAATTTCCCGTATTTATAGTGATTTTGGGAGGTAAAAATGCCGTCTTTTTCGCATCGGAATCAAATGTCAATACGCATGATTGCGTTTGTTCTGTTTGTTATTTTATGCTGGGTGCTTCTGCTTTTTAGACTTTTTAAGCTTCAGGTCGTTGATAATGATAAATATCAGGAAATCGTTCTCAATCAGCTCACTCGCGAAGTTCCGACAACGCCCGAGCGCGGTAAAATTTTTGATACAAATATGAACCTTCTCGCGACAAATACGACTGTTTACCGCGTATTTATTTCTCCCAAGGCGATACACGACTTTGAGGAGGAAAGCGAGGAATACAGCTCCGGTGCGGCTGCCGCAAAGATCGCAAACAAGCTCGTTGAGGTGCTTGGTGTCGATTATGAGACGGTTATGGAGAAATCGAAGAAATTAAACCGTCAGGATGAAACCATAAAGAAAAATGTTGAGCCTGAAACAGCGGAAATACTCCGTTCGTTCATAAACGAAAACGGTTTTACGGGAATGCTCAATCTCGCGGCGGAATCGAAGCGTTACTATTGCTACGGTGATCTCGCTTCACATCTTATCGGCTTTACTAATGCTGACGGCGACGGTGTTTACGGCGTTGAGGCGACTTATAACACCTATCTTAAGGGTACTGCCGGTAAATATATAACCGCAAAGGACGCGCTCCAGAAGGATATGCCGTTCAAATACGAGAGCTATGTTGGAGCAGAAAACGGCGCAAATCTTGTTACGACTATAGATATGCGTCTTCAGTATGAGCTTGAAAATCAGGTTCTCGCCGCATATGAATCTGCACAGGCAGGTAACCGTGTCTGCGGTATCGTTATGGACGTTAACACGGGCGGTATACTTGCCTCAGCGGTTTATCCGAACTATGATTGTAACGATCCCTATGCGCTCGATGAGGAGCATCTTCAAGCGTTAGCCGATTCGGGGCTTGAAGAGGGAAGCGACGAATATAATGCGCTTCGTACAAATCTTATTTACGAGATGTGGAACAATAAGATCGTCAGTGAACCCTATGAGCCCGGCTCCACCTTTAAGATCATCACTGCGGCTATTGCGCTCGAGGAGGGCGTTGTAACCCCGGAGGACTCTTTTTACTGTCCCGGCTACTATATCCCCACAGGCTACGGCAAGCCTATTTCATGTCACCGCACGGCAGGACACGGCGCGGTAACCTTCGCGCGCGGACTTCAGCAGTCCTGCAACCCTCTTATGATGAATACCATCGAAAAAATAGGCAGAGACACGTTCTATAAGTATTTTGAAGCTCTCGGATATACAAGCAAGACCGGCGTTGATCTCACGGGTGAGGCAAACGGTATCTATCTTGGCAAAGAGTCGATGAATGTGGTCGAGCTTGCGGTTTATTCGTTTGGTCAAACCTTTAAGGCAACTCCGCTGCAGCAGCTTTCAGCTATATGCACTGTTGCAAACGGTGGTTATCTTGTAACACCTCATGTGCTCAAGGAAATGGTTGACGATGACGGAAATGTTATAGAAGCTTATGAAACCGAGCAAAAGGTGCAGGTATTCTCAGAGGAAACCTGCAATACAATAACACAGATTCTTGCCGAGGGTGTCGCAACGGACGGCGGTGCGAAAAATGCGTACACAAAGGGCTACAGCGTTGCCGCAAAGACGGGTACATCACAGAAGCAGGATAAATGGGTATATTACGACGCAGAGGGCAATGTTGTGTCATTTGAGGATGAATGGGTGACATCAGAGCGTCCTTACCGTGTTGGCTCGACTGTTGCATATGCACCTGCGGACGATCCCCAGATCGCGGTTATAATCATCGTTGATGAGCCGACATCGGGCGGTTCGTACGGAAGCATCGTTGCGGCACCGTATATC
The DNA here is from genome assembly GCA_964430755.1 of uncultured Lachnospiraceae bacterium. Taxonomy (GTDB): domain Bacteria; phylum Bacillota; class Clostridia; order Oscillospirales; family CAG-272; genus Flemingiibacterium. The sequence goes on from CAYSFT010000016.1 coordinate 18,046, forward strand.
TCGAATTTCCTCTCGGTTGCAATGCCGTATCTCGGCTATGAGCCGCAGTATACAGAGGAGGAGCTTGCACAGATAGACGTTGGAGTTGCCGATTTCACAGGCTGGACAACAGAGGATGCAACACTTCATCTTACAAACCGCAAGCTTTCGTTTAAGATCATCGGCGGAAACGACGGTGTTATCGTTGCACAGACACCGGCTGCCGGAAGCAGACTTTCAACTGATAATGGTGTTGTTTATCTATACACAGGAGACGCGATGCCGTCTGATACAGTCACAGTTCCCGATGTTGTCGGACAGACTGCAAACAACTGCAACAAGGTGCTTATAAATTCAAAGCTTAATATAAAGATTGAAGGCGCGACAAACTATAATGTCGGAACGGGCGCGCAGGTTATATCGCAGTCGCCCGAGGCAGGAACAGTAGTCGCTCCCGGAACGATAGTTACAGTCGAATTCCGATATATGGACGGTACAGACTGATGTCATAATCGAGCCTCTGTCTGCGTAAATATCTTACAAAAGATATAATGCGGAGGTTATTATGGCAACTATCAGACAGCTGACAAAAAAGGTCGGTATTATAAGGACAAATCTTGACTCTTTGAATATTGAGTGCGGAAAAATCAGAACAAATTCTCTTGAATGTAAGTCTGGCGACACATTTATCGCGATAAAGGGAAATCGTGTTGACGGACATGATTTTATCTGTACGGCAGTCGAGCACGGTGCAAGCGTTATCGTTTGCGAGCGTGTTACACCGTATCTTGAGGCTCATCCCGAGATAAAATATATCGCCGTTAAAAACACACGTCTTGCCGCGGCTCATATGTGGAACGAATACTGTAAAAGACCCTCTGACCGACTTATTCTGGTTGCGGTTACGGGCACTAACGGCAAGACCTCAACGACGTTTTTCCTGCGTGAGATTTTCAAGGCGGCAGGATATGTCACGGGAGTTATCGGAACGGTTAAATGCCTTATCGGAGATGAAACCGACATACTTTCCGACAGTCCCGATTCAAATGTAAACTCGATGACGACGCCGTCACCCGAGGTGCTCTATCCCGAGCTTGAAAAAATGGCAGATGCAGGCGTTGAAATTGTATTCATGGAGGCGTCGTCACATTCGCTCGCGCAGTACAGACTCGATCCGCTGCGTTTTACCGTCGGCATTTTCACCGGCTTCACGCAGGATCATCTTGATTATCATGAAACAATGGAAGACTATTATCTTGCGAAGCGTCGGCTTTTTGAGATAAGTGATGCGGCAATTATAAACGCAGACACTCCGGTTACAGAGCGGCTTAAATGTGAGATACGGATTCCGGCTGTTACATATTCGATTTGCTCGGAATTTGCCGATTACACGGCAAGGTCACTGCGTTATGATGGCGCAAGCGGAATAGCTTACGATTTTTGTGACAAAAATGATACATGGAAGATAAGCTGTCCGGTTTCAGGGCGCTTTATGGCGGCGAACACACTTGCGGCTGTAAGCTGTGCACGTCTCTTTAATATAAAGCCCGAGGTTATCGTGTCGGCACTTGCAAATTGCCCCCAGATCCCGGGACGTATGGAAAAGGTGAAGCTTCCGGACGGATGCGATTTTGATGTGTTCATCGACTATGCACACACGCCCGATGCGCTTGAAAACGTGCTACACACGCTACTTGCATTAAAAAAGCCGAGTGGCAGGGTTGTCGTGGCTTTCGGCTGCGGCGGAGACAGGGACAGAAGCAAACGTCCGATAATGGGGCGTATAGCAACCACATTGGCAGGGTTGACGGTTATAACGGGCGACAACAGCCGAAGCGAAAATCCGCGCTCAATTATATGCGATATTCTCCGTGCGGCGGCAGAGGGCTCAGACTGCAAGGTTATAGAGCGCCGCGACAAGGCGATACGCTGGGTTATCGAAAATCACCGTCCCGACGATATCATTCTGCTTGCTGGCAAGGGACACGAGGACTATGAGATTGACGAATTTGGCAAGCATCCTTTTTCGGAATCGGCGATAGTTCTTGATTGCGTGAAGAATTTATACGGTAAGGATACCGTTTCGGATTGACATTTGCGGTCATATTAAGAGAAAGGACTTTTAAATATGGGTATTAAGTATAATAAAGCGGTTTTTGATACAAGGGAAGTTGCCCGTGTTTTGGGTGCTAATACCTCGGTATGCGATGATATTACCGCTATTGTAACCGATTCGCGTGAGGCAGAGTCGGGTGCACTGTTTGTTGCGCTCAAGGGTGAGCGCTTTGACGGTCACGATTATATTTCGCAGGCATTGACACGCGGTGCTGTGGCGGCTGTTGCCGAGCGTATTCCCGACGGTGTCAGTGATGAGCAGGCGGAGCGTATACTCGTTTGCGAGAGCTCACTTGAGGCACTCGGTAAAATTGCCGCGGCTTATAAGAATCGTATACACCCTAAAACCGTTGCCGTTACGGGAAGCGTCGGTAAAACGACCACGAAAGAATTTGTTTATGCCGTTGCAGGTGCGAATTATGCTGCCCATAAAACAGAGGGTAACTTTAATAATGAGATCGGTATGCCGTTATCGGTGCTTATGATGCCGGAGAACTCACAAGTCTGTGTGCTTGAAATGGGTATGAGCGGACTTGGTGAAATTTCGCGCATGACGCATATTGCAAAGCCCGATATCGCACTGATCACCAATATCGGCAATTCACACATCGAAAATCTCGGTTCACGTGAAAACATCTGCAAGGCAAAGCTTGAGATAGTCGAGGGCGTTCCCGAGGACGGATATGTGATACTCAACGCTGATGAGCCTATGCTTTTTGCACAGAAGGGTAAGATTCGGCAGAACATCATCTTTGTTTCGCTTCAGAATCCGCTTGCCGATTACCGTGCGCTCAATATACGCGAATATGAGGACAGCACCGAGTTTGACCTTATTGCAGGGAAGCGTGTTGTTACAAACGTCAGAATCCCGGCGATAGGACGGCATAATGTTTACGATGCGGCGTATGCGTTTGCGGTTGGTGTTCTTCTCGGAATGAGCGATGAGGATATCAAGCGCGGGCTTATGTCATTCCGCAATACGGGAATGAGACAGAATATTTACGAATACGGCGGTATTACGATAATTGAGGACTGTTACAATGCAGGTCCCGAATCAATGAAGGCGGCTGTTGAGGTGCTTCGCCGGATGGCAGAAAAGAATAACTCTCGCAGTGTTGCGGTGCTTGGCGATATGCGTGAGCTTGGCGAATATTCAAAGCAGCTTCATATGGAGGTTGGAACGCTTGTCGCCGCAAGACATATTTCAAATCTCGTCACATTCGGACGTGAAGCCGAAAACATCGCGCTCGGAGCTATAAATCACGCGATGAAGCCCGAAAATATCAGCGTTAACACAAATACGGAGAATGTATCAGCCGTGGCAAAGACGGTGTTTGAGCTGCTTGATCACGGAGACACGGTGCTGTTTAAGGCGAGCCGCGCGGTAAGACTTGAGCGTGTTATTGAAGAGCTTAAACGTCTTATAGACGAAAAAACACAGGCGTAAGGAGTCGGTCATGATAGTATATTTCATCACAGCGCTTGTTTTAACCTTCGCGCTAACGGCAATTTTTGCGAGAATACTTATCCCGAAGCTTCGCGGCATGAAGATGGGACAGAAGATCCTTGACATCGGACCGAGATGGCACAAGAGTAAAGAGGGCACGCCGACTATGGGCGGTATCTGCTTTATCGCGGCGGCGATAATCGTTTTTATCACTATGGCAATTGTCGCGAATATAAACGGCACGGACGAGAAGATAACAACTGCGATCATCGTTATGCTGTTTGCGCTTGCGAACGGTGCTATCGGTGTCGTTGATGACTTAACGAAATTCAAGAATCACAGAAACGAGGGCCTTACTGCCGCACAGAAATACCTGCTTCAGCTTATCTCGGCAGGACTTTTCCTCGCGGCACTGAAGCTCACCGGAAACATCACAACCGAGCTTTCAATTCCGTACACCGATATATCGCTTGATCTCGGTATATTCTATTACATTATATCAATACTTCTTGTAACGGGCATCGTTAACGCAGTCAACCTCACCGACGGAATTGACGGTCTTGCTTCGAGCGTGACGCTTGCACTCGGCGCGTTTTTCGCGGTAATTGGATTTGTCGCATCGGCACTGCCGACTGTTATCGTTTCGGCGATAACAATGGGTGCGTGTCTCGGATTCCTCGTTTACAATTTCTACCCTGCACGTGTCTTTATGGGTGACACCGGTTCGCTTTTCCTCGGCGGTCTTGCGATCGGTATGGCTTATATGATAAATGAACCGCTTATAATCGTTATAGTCGGAATCGTTTATATCTGTGAGGCGGCATCGGTCATGCTTCAGGTTGGATACTATAAGCTCACTAAAAAGCGCCTTTTCAAGATGGCGCCGATACATCATCATTTTGAAAAATGCGGATGGTCTGAACTTAAAATCGTCGGCGTATTTTCGCTTGTAACAGTTATTGCAGGCGTGATCGCATATTTCGGAGTATAAAAAATAAAAAGAGGTGATTTGTTTGCACGGAGATAACAGAAACTATCATTACCGTCAAACCGATAATACAGCACGGCGTGCAAGCAATACGCCGCAGAATAATAAATCGGTACCGAATCAGGCGCAAAAAGGGACTCAGCCACGTCAGACGGTACAGGCGAGACGTACTGTCAATCAGACTGCGCAGCGAGGAGCCACTCAAACTGCACGGCCGACTCAGACACAGCGTCCTGCTGCAAGAACTGCTTACAACGTGCGGCGTGCGGCCCCGACTAATGCTCAGTCGACTGCAAGAGCACAGCAGACAAAAAACAATGTCCGTGCTGTTCCGTCGCGTAAGGCGGCAGTGGCTGCACCGGTTGAAAATAAGCCCGGAAAAATCTCACAGCTTCGTGCATGGCTGAAGAAAAACTATACGGTTAACGAAAAAGCCGTTGCAAAACGTGAGCTTGTAACTCATGACCTTGTTCGCGAAAAGGGAAGCATTGACTATGTTTTCTTCATTCTCGTTCTGATACTTCTCGCTTTCGGAACAATAATGGTTTATTCGGCAAGCTACGCATATTCAAAAAATACATACGGCGACAGCTATTATATCATTTTAAGACAGTTCGTTTTCGCGATCGGCGGTCTGCTTGTTATGGCAGGCGTTGTCAAATTTTTTCCGCCGGAGGTGCTGCGTAAGCTCTCGATTCCCGCTTTTCTTGTATTCCTTGTTGTAATGATGATCGTGCCGCTCCCAATTCCCGGTATCACTATCGAGCACGGCGGCGCAAGACGTTGGATCAATCTCGGAATCACGGAAATACAGCCGTCCGAGTTTATGAAGCTTGCACTTGCAATGATGCTTGCATGGTATTTTGACCGCTTCTATGAGCGTATCACTCCGCCTGCAAGTAAGTTTGACAGATATAAATACGGCGTTTTCACTCCGCTTTTCATAACGGGTGTTGTCTGTGTGCTCGTTCTTCTTGAAAAGCATCTTTCGGGTACGATAATTATGGCGCTCATCGGCGTTATACTTATCTATGCGAGCGGTGCGCCGAGCTTCTGGATGGTTCCCGGAATCGGTGCCGGCGGTGCAATTCTTGCGATACTTATAAACGTACTTCCGCACGCACAGCGTCGATTTGACATATGGCTTCATCCCGAAAACGATCCCCAGGGCGGCGGTTATCAGACCCTGCAGGGACTTTATGCAATCGGCTCGGGCGGATTTTTCGGTATGGGACTCGGAAACAGCTATCAGAAGCATATGTACGTTTCCCAGCCGCAGAATGACTTTATATTCACCATAGTATGTGAGGAGCTTGGATTTGTCGGCGCGATTGCCGTGATACTTCTCTTTACGCTCCTTATCTGGCGCGGTATCGTTATTGCGATGAACGCTCCCGATATTTATTCGAAATTGCTCGTTATGGGTATTATCGGCAAGATCGCGATACAGGCAATTCTCAACATCGCCGTTGTAACCAACTCCATCCCCAATACGGGAATTTCACTCCCATTCTTCTCATACGGCGGCTCATCCTTGCTCGTTCTTCTTGCGGAAATGGGAATAGTTCTTTCAATATCGCGCTTTTCAAAACAGACAAAATAGAAATGAGGCTTTCAGGTGAGAGTTTTGATGACAGGCGGCGGCACCGGCGGACACGTTAATCCCGCTATTGCAATCGCTAATAATATCAGAGAAAATATCCCCGGCTCGGTTATCGAATTTGTCGGAACGTCGAGGGGAATTGAAAATAAGCTCGTCCCGAAGGAAGGGTATAAGCTCCGTCATGTTGAGGTTCAGGGCTTCAAGCGTAAGCTGACTCCGTATAACATCAAATCGGCATGGCTTGCGCTTACCTCTCCGAGAAAGGCGAAGAAGATACTTCGTGAATTTGCTCCCGACCTTGTTGTCGGTACGGGCGGTTATGTTTGCTGGCCCCTCTTAAAGGCTGCGGCATCTATGGGTATACCGACGGCGATACACGAGTCAAATGCAATCCCCGGAGTTGCGGTTAAAATGCTTGCCGGCTGTGTTGACCGTATTTACACGAATTTTGACGCTACGGCAGCAGCACTTGGCGAGGCATATGCAGATAAGATCGTAAAGGTCGGAAACCCGATAAAACCGGAATTTTCATCGCTCGATTATACTGCGGCAAGAGAAAAACTCGGTATTAACGGTAAGTACAAGCATCTGCTGCTTTCCTGCGGCGGAAGCATGGGCGCTGAAAAGGTCAACGATGAGATGCTTGATTTCATGCGCGACTACACGAAAAATCACCCGGAGCTTCTGCACATTCATTCAACGGGTGCAATCGAATACGAGGCGGCGAGCGCGAAGGCTCGTGAATATGGGCTTGACAAATGTGAAAACATCAGCGTTCGCGAATATATATACAATATGCCCGAGCTTATGGCGGCGGCGGATATCGTTGTCAGCCGAGCAGGTGCGATGACGTTATCGGAGCTTGCGGTGCTTGGAAAATGTTGTGTGCTGATTCCGTCACCTCATGTTGCGGATAATCACCAGTATAAAAACGCCAAGGTGCTTGCGGATGCAGGTGCGGCTCTGCTTTTTGAGGAAAAAGAGCTTACAGGCGGAGTTATCGGTGAGGCACTTGCGGCTTTACTCGAAAACGGTGAGAAAAGAAGCTCGATGTCGAAGAATATAAAAACGTTCGCGCTTCCGGATGCAAACCGCAGTATATATTTCGATCTCTGTGAGCTTGTAAAGAACGCAAAATCGAAAAAATGACGCAATATTAAAAAATAATCAAATAATGATACAAATCGGTGCAAATTACTTGACTTTTTGAAAGTAGTTATGATATAATATTATAAGGGCGGTATTTTGGCTTTGCACGGAATTGTGTGAGGTCATATCAGTCGGTATTTTAAGGGAAAGGATACAGCTTTCGCGGGTGGCACCATCATGAGCCGAAACAATGACCGCCGGGAGAGCAGATTCTTTACCGGCGATGAACAAGAGCTTTCGCAGATTAAAAGCAAGGAAAATCTGCAGAAGTTTGCAAGAAAAAAGCGTAAACGAAAAAATCTGAAGCGACTGGCGTTTTTTTTGCTTTTCGCTGTGATCGTGACGATCTTTGTAATTATATGTCTTGCGGTGTTCTTTCGCATCGAGGAAATCGAGATTGTCGGTTCCTCGCGATACACAAAAGAAGAAATACTTGAGCTTTGCGAGATCGAGGAAGGACTTAGCCTCTACGAGGTTTCGGACGAGGATCTCGAAATTCTGACAGAGAAGCTCGCTTATATTAAAGATGCACGTGTCGTTCGTAAGCTTCCGCATACGCTCCTTATCAGTGTTACGGAGGATTCGCCGAGCTATATGTGTGAGCTTTACGGAGAATATTTCGTTCTTTCCGATGCACTGCGTGTGCTTGATCGTGTTTACGACAGGGCAGAACTTGACGGCTCGGGACTTATTGAAATTTTACTGCCGGAAATAAATTCGGTCGTTGTTGGCGGCGATGTTGAGTTTGCGGCGGAGGTTTCCGAAAAGTATGTCAAGGCTTATCTTGATGCGCTTGAATCCAGTCATATGTATTCGAGAGCGACGGCGTTTGACCTTCGTGACCGATTCAATCTTGCGTTGATATCAGATGGGATTTATCTTATTGATTTCGGAAACGGCGATGAGCTCGGAACAAAGCTGACTGCCGTTGCAAGTATGCTCGACAATGCGGTTTTCGCGGATAAGATTCCTGCGACGATTGATGCGACAGACCCGACACAGTGCCCGGTTATAAAAAATCCGGAGCTTGTGATAGCGTTCGACGATTGAAGCGGCGCAAAATATGCATTAATCGTAAAAAAATATTGAACTTTTTTAAAATCCCTTGCAAAAGATGCGATTTAATATTATTATATTATTATATAGATATTTTTATCGAAGGATTTCGATGATCGGACATAAAAATTCTTAGGAGGATAACAGAAATGGCATTTGAACTCGACAACAATTTCGGCAATGTAAATATAAAAGTAATAGGTGTCGGCGGCGGCGGTAATAACGCTGTCAACCGTATGATCGCTGCTAACGTACGCGGCGTTGAATTTGTTGCTATCAACACAGACAGACAGGCTCTCGCAAAATCGAGCGCTGTTACAAAGATTGATATCGGTGAAAAGGTCACCAAGGGCCGCGGTGCCGGTGCTAACCCCGAAATCGGCGCAAGAGCTGCCGAGGAATCAATTGAGGAAATCAAGAAGGTTCTCGAGGGAACACATATGGTTTTCGTAACCGCAGGTATGGGCGGTGGTACCGGTACAGGTGCAGCTCCTATCGTTGCTAAAACCGCACGTGACATGGGTATTCTCACAGTCGGCGTTGTAACCAAGCCTTTCGCATTCGAGGGCAAGGTTCGCATGAATCAGGCTGAGGAGGGTATCAAGAACCTTATCGAGGTTGTTGACTCGCTCATCATCGTTCCCAACGAAAGACTTAAGCAGGTTTCTGATACAAGAATCACTCTTATCAACGCATTTGAGGTTGCCGATGATGTACTTCGTCACGGTGTACAGAGCGTTGCCGAGCTTATCACTGTTGACGGTTTCATTAACCTTGACTTTGCAGACGTTTCCGCTATCATGCTTGGTGCAGGCTACGCTCACATGGGCGTTGGAAACGCAAGCGGCAAGGAAAAGGCAGAGCTCGCGGCAAAGGCTGCTATCTCGAGTCCTCTGCTTGAAACCTCCATCGCAGGTGCACGCGGTATCATCGTCAGCATCACGGCTTCTCCCGATATCGGACTTGAAGAAGTTGACGTTGCCTGCAGCATGGTTCAGAGCGAGGCTCACCCTGATGCAAACGTTATCTTCGGTGTTGCATTCGATCCCAACCTTGAGGATGAAATGCGCGTAACTGTTATCGCAACCGGCTTTGACAGTGTTCCGAAGAGTATGCAGGCTCCCGCTGAAGTTAAGGCTGCTCAGACTGCTCCTGCAGCTGCTGCTCCCAAGGCTTCCCAGACCGAGGATGCTGCTGAAGCGCCCAAGGAACCGAGCGATGAGCTTATTTCCGATGATGATTTTGATGAGCTTCTCGGAATCCTCCATAAGAATAATCACTAAACATAATAATTTCGGGATATCGTTTTCGGTATCCCGTTTTTTTATGCAAAAAAACAGCCGCACAACGGCGACTGTAAAAAAATTATTTATCTTTTTTTTCGGTATTATCAGGGGAATCTGCTTTTTTGTTTTTCTTTAATTTGTTTTTTAGTTTACCGCCGAGTGTTTGCTTTGTTACTGCGTTAGTGATATTTCTGATTCTTGCGGCAAGAGAATGCTCGTTGTCGTCTTTTTCAACGAATTCACGCTTTTCATGCTCGCCGTAGTAATCCTCGGTTGCGGTCGGAAGCTCTTTTTCGCGCAGGCGTTTTTCTGTGTAGAGCTTTATGAGCATATATATTATTGCGAAGATCGGAACGCTTACGAACATTCCGAAAAGTCCCCACAAGCCGCCCATAACGGTTATTGAGAAGAGCACCCAAAGAGAAGAAAGACCGGTTGTTTCGCCGAGTATTTTCGGAACGATGATGTTTCCGTCGATTTGCTGAATGACGACATTGATGATGATGAACCAAAGCACCTTTGACGGGTCAACGAAAAATATGATAAGTACGCCGGGAATTGCACCGATAAACGGACCGATGACGGGAATGACATTGGTTATTGCAATCATGACGCTGAGAAGCGGTGCATACGGTATACCGAATATTGCAAATGCTATAAATATAACGATACCGACAATTAGCGAATCGAGTATTTTTCCGAGAAGATATGCGCCGAAGGTCTTATTTGTGAAATGACCGAATTCAATGATACTGTTATAATGGTGCTCAGACATGATTGCACGCAATAACTTTTTCACCTGTGCAACAAGCTTTTCCTTGGATGAAAGGATATATATTGCAAAGAAAAATCCAAGAACGATATTGAGAACTCCGTTCGCAAGTCCCGCAAATGCGCTGAAAACGAGCGGCAAATAGTTCTTTAAGATCATCACGGAGTTTGAAAGGAGCGAGTCGAGATTATTGGTTATCAGATCAAGACTTGCAGAAATTCCGGAGAGCTCCTCGCCGAGAGTTGAATCGCTGAAGAAATTGCGAATAGTATCGAGAAAGTTTTCGATTGAAAGATTTGCGCTGTTAAATATCGAATCGGGAAGAAACGCATCGAGCCAGGCGAGAGTTTTCTCAACATAGCCACCCATTTTTGAAGCAAGGTCGGTGAGACTTAGGATAACCTGCGGCATAATGAGGAGGATAAGTATCGTCATGATAATCGCTAATATGATAAACGAAAGAGCGATAGAAAGTCCGCGCTTAAGGCTCAGCCGACGCTCGGTTGTAACTTTAAATCGGAATATATGCTTTTCCGACATTTTCATGATCGGGTTGGCTATATATGCAATACCGAGTCCGACATAGAACGGTGTCATTATTTTATTAACAGTTGACAAAACCGCTATAACACCGTTGAAATTTACAACCATAACACAAAGCAGAATAATAGCAAGCGCCGTGAGGATCGCATAGACTGCGAGAGTTGTATATTTACGGTTCCATTCTATTTTCAATTGCAGCCCTCCTTAAAAAGAGTCACTATATCAATTATACTTCAAAAAAATGTGTCTTGTCAAGTCATTTTCAGGAATATAGCGAACTTTTTACATATTTTTTAAAGATAGTTTTTTCTTTTTCATCATAAATATAAATCTTCTTTGAAGAAAATTAAAATTTATTGCTCGTGTTATTGCAAAATTATGTGATCTGTGGTATGATATTATAGGTGTTTTGTATTTTTCGGAAGTGACACAGGCTTCCGTCCCGAAAGGAAACCTTGATACAGTAAAGGTTACGGTTACATATATATGAATATAATCAATGTCACCCATTCAAGCGGTAATTATAATATATACGTCGGTGAGGATATCCTTGCCGATGCACTTGCGGACGTTTTTGAAAACAAAACCTATGATCGCATATTTCTCGTTTCCGACGGTAACGTAAATGAGCTGTGGTCAGAGCATTTTACCAAGGCTCTTGCAAAATGTGGCGTGGAACTTGCCGGTAAGTTTGTTTTTCCTGCCGGTGAAACCTCGAAAACTCTTGAAACCGTATCCGATATGTATGCGGCGTTTGCAGGCGCGAAGCTTACCCGAGGTTCACTTGTTATTGCGCTCGGCGGCGGTGTCTGCGGAGATATGACAGGCTTTGCGGCGGCGACTTATTTGCGCGGAGTTGATGTTATGCAGGTTCCGACAACTTTGCTTTCACAGATTGATTCGTCGATCGGCGGTAAGACGGGAGTTGACCTTGCAGTCGGAAAGAATCTCGTTGGTGCGTTCCATCAGCCCATTGCAGTTATTGCAGACAGCCGATTCCTTGAAACCCTGCCGCAGCGTTATATAGACGACGGTATGGGTGAGGCGATAAAATACGGCTGTATTGCCGATGCAGAGCTGTTTGACGGTATCGCGAACCGCTCGATAAGCCGTGCGGATATGGTTTACAGATGCATGAAGATAAAGGCTCATGTCGTTGAGGTGGACGAGTTTGAGAGTGGACTTCGTATGATTCTCAATTACGGTCACACGCTCGGGCACGCAGTTGAAAAGCTCGGCGGCTTTACTCGCTTCTCACACGGTGAGTCGGTTGGCATCGGTATGCTTTATGCGGCACGAATCGGTGCGGCGCTCGGATATGATGCGTCGATTGAAGCGAAGATACGCGCATCCCTTGAAGCGTGGTCGCTTCCGACGGTTATGGATTATCCGAAGGAGGAGCTTCTCGCCGTTGTTGGCGCAGATAAGAAACGCCGCGCAAATGAAATTTCCTTTGTTTTACTTGATGAACTCGGTAAGGCGACCGTTAAGAAGCTTCCGCTTGAAGATATCGGAGAACTGATATGAAAAATATGATATTTACTCCCTGCGTTCTTTCTGGTAAGGTACGCATTCCATCATCGAAAAGCCAGGCGCACCGTGCGCTTATCTGCGCGGCTCTGGCAGGGGATTCGGTTGTACGCGGTGTTGACTTATCAAACGACGTTAAGGCGACCGCCAATGCGCTTCGTTCGCTTGGTGCAACGCTCGAATATAACGAGAATGAACGCACGTTTTATATTGGCAAGCCCTGTGCACGCGGTATATCTGCAGGCGAAGTGAACAGCGGTGAATCTGCGTCAACGCTTCGTTTCTTCATTCCGCTTGCGGCGGCACTCGGTGCGAGTGTTACTTTCACCGGTGAGGGACGTTTACCGAAGCGTCCGACTGATATATACAAACCCATGCTCTCATCAAACGGTGCGAGTCTTACATATCCCGAAAACGGCGATTTCTTACCGCTTACTGTTTCGGGACAGCTTACGGCAGGCGAATACAGTTTGCGCGGTGATATTTCCTCGCAGTTCGTTACGGGACTGCTGTTTGCGCTGACTCAGGTTGACGGCGAGAGCAAAATAACGCTCACCACGCGTCTTGAAAGTAAACCCTATGCAGACCTCACGGTTGACGTGCTTCGACGCTTCGGTGCGGATATAACGGAAACAGATGCGGGTTATACGCTTAAGGGGACAAGCCTTAAGCCTCTCGACATAGACGTTGAGGGCGACTGTTCACAGGCTGCATTTTTCGCGGTTGCGGCGGCTATTGGCGGTGACGTTACCATGACGGGACTTCGCCGTGACACAAAGCAGGGCGACTTTGCGCTCTTTGATATCGTGAGCCGTTTTGGTGCAGGCATTACATGGGACGGCGACACTGTTACAGTCACACGTGCCGACAAGCTCACAGCGAGCGATATTGACGCTTCGGACATACCCGACCTTGTGCCTGCGCTTGCGGTTATGGCGGCGCTTTCAGAGGGTACAACACGCATTTACAACGCCGGAAGACTGCGCATAAAGGAAAGCGACAGAATTGCGACCACCGCGGCAATGCTCACGTCACTCGGTGCAACGGTCAGTGAAACCGAGGACGGACTCCTCATCAAAGGCAAGGACAAGCTGACCGGCGGCTGCGTATGCTCATATAACGATCACCGTATTGCAATGGCGGCAGCTGCGGCTTCGGCAGGCTGTGTCGGTAACGTCATCGTTGACGATATGAGCTGTATAAACAAATCATACCCCGAGTTTGTTCGGGATTTTACCGGTGTGAGGTCGTTATGAGCTTGAATCCCAGTGAGCGCGTATGTCTTGACCGTGTTGAGCGCTACGATGTTGACTTTATTGAGCGTGTACTTCGCCGGCAGCTTGAAAAGCTTGATGCCGTTACAATGTTCAAGGATAAGCGCGTTGTGATAAAGCCGAATATGGTTATGAAAAAGAGTCCCGAGGCGGCGGCGACGACACATCCCGTCATACTTGAGGCTGTGATTCGTATATTAAAGGAAAATGCCGCTGATATAGTTATTGCCGAAAGTCCGGGGGGGCTCTATACGCCGCAGACATTAAGCTCGGCATACAAGGGCTGCGGACTTTATGAGGTTGCCGAAAAATACGGTGTAACACTCAATTTTGATACGTCATCAAGAAGCATTCCTGCACCGCTTGCAAAGACCTCAAAAATGTTTGATATCATCTCGCCGATTCTTGACGCGGATGTTATTGTGAACCTTGCCAAGCTGAAAAGTCACTCGCTGACAGGCTACAGCGGCGCGGTTAAAAATTATTTCGGAACAGTTCCGGGCGTTACCAAGTTTGAGATGCACGCGCGTTTTCCCGACTATAACGATTTTTCCTCGATGCTTGTTGACCTCTGCGAGATGCTTCAAAACGAGAAGCCGACGTTCAACATCCTTGACGGCATACTTGCAATGGAAGGTAACGGTCCGACGGGCGGTGAGCCGAGAAAGGTTGGCTGTCTTATCTCCGGCGTGAATCCGTTCACGGTTGACATCGTTGGAACAGCAATTATTAAAACCGAGGGTATAATCATGCTCGAGGAGGGCGTAAGGCGCGGATACTGTCCCGGGAGGGCGGAGGATGTGGTGCTTATATGCGATGAAGCAATCGGTAATTTTACGGTTGAAGACTTTGCAAAGCCCGACACAAAAAGAAAGGGCGGAAGCTCGCTCCTCGGAAAACTGCCGACAATGTTCGGAGGACGGCTTAACTCATGGTTTCAGCCGCGTCCCGTTATAAATAAAAAGCTGTGTGTCGGATGCGGCGAATGTGAACGAAGTTGTCCGAAGCATACGATAGAAATCCGCAAAAATCGAGAAGGTAAAAAACAGGCGTATATCATTGATGAAGCCTGCATCAAATGTTACTGCTGTCAAGAGCTTTGTCCTCTTAAGGCGGTTAAAATCAAGAAAAATCCGATAATAAAACTGATCGGGGGATAAATTTTGAGTATAAAAACGACATCATGTCTTGCACCGGCAAAGATAAATCTTTATCTTGAAATAAAAGCAAAACGTCCCGACGGATATCACGATATCGAGAGCGTTATGCAAACGGTCGGTATATTTGATATATTGACAATTTCAAGATGCCATGGCGAAGGGAAGAATATATCTGTTGAGTGTACCGACAGAACTTTGCCGTGTGATGAAACAAATCTTTGTCACCGTGCAGCAAAAAGCTTTTTTGAAACGGCCGGAATCGACTGTTACAATACTGAAATAAAAGTTGAAAAGCATATTCCCATGGCGGCAGGACTCGGCGGCGGAAGCTCGGATGCTGCGGCGGTGCTTACTTTGCTCAATGAGCTTTACGAAACCGGGTTTACCAAATCACAGCTCTGTGAGATCGGCTCAAAAATCGGTGCTGACGTACCTTTCTGCATAATGCAGGGAATCAGTGTAACACGCGGTATCGGCGATCTGTTTTCACCTTGCGTGCCGCTTCCCGAATGTTATTTTGTAATAGCGTGTGCAGGCGAGGGAATATCAACGCCATGGGCATATAAACGCCTTGACGAAATGTACGATTTTGCTTCGCGCGACGTGTCTGCTGACAGATTTGCGGCGGCACTTGAAAATGGCGACCTTGACTGCATCGTTTCTGCGATGACCAACATATTCGAGTCAGCTGTACTTCCTGAGCGCGAAATGGCGCGGCATATACGCACTCTGCTTATCGAGTGCGGTGCCGTTGGTGCTATTATGAGCGGAAGCGGACCGTCGGTTTTCGGCGTTTTCAAAACGGAACAGGCAGCGAAAATCGCTGCAGAAAAGATTGCGAGTGAGGGTATCACCGCGTACACTTGTAAGCCCTATTATCCTGCAAATTAAACACTGCAGGTGGGAAATATAAAATTTGAATCGCAAAAAATGCGAGAAATGGAGATTGTTATGAAAAATAATAAACTTATTGCGCTTTTGTTGGTGTCGGCACTTGCCTGTGCACAGCTTGCTTCCTGCGGTGGAGCAAACACAGATTCCGATGAGTCTACTGGTGATGACGCAGTAGAAGAAACCACCGTTGCGGATGAGACAGCGACTCCCGACGGATCCGGGGATGATGAAAATGTTGTCGCATACAGCAAGGGTCTCGACGAAAACGGTTTTCTCAAAGGCGTTAAGGCAACCGATTATGTTTCTCTTCCTCAGTATAAGGGAATTGACATTGACAAGTCGCTCGTTGAGGTTGATGAAGCTGATGTTCAAGCTGAAATTGATTCGATTCTTGAGAGATACGATACATATGTTGAAATCACCGATGCGGATGCAACAATCAAAGACGGCGACACTGTTAATATCGACTATGTCGGTTACGTTGATGAGGTACAGTTCGACGGCGGTAACACCGGTAAGCTCGGCGTAGATGTTACGATTGGTGTAACACAGTATATCGACGATTTTCTCGAGCAGCTCATCGGTCATCATCCGGGTGAAGAATTCGATATATATGTAACATTCCCCGAGGATTACGGTAAAGAGGATCTTAACGGTAAGGAGGCAAGATTTGCCATCACCATCAACCATATTCACGGCGATATCATTGAGGCTGAAATGAGCGATGAAATTGCTAAAGATTACGGCTTTAATTCTGTTGACGAGCTTGTTGAGGATATTCGCGAATTCCTTCTCGGAAATGCGAGATTCTATTTCTTCATTGATGTTATAGCGGATGCTGAATGCAGTGAGATTCCGCAGGCGGCTATTGACTACATCAAGAATCTTGATATGATTTATGCAGAGGAACAGGCAGTTTCGTATGGCTATGCTGTTGAAGATTACATTCTCATGATGAGCGGTCACGAAACTATGGACGATTATTATGCAGAGATGCAGGAGCAATACGAGGCAGAGGCTAAGAATTACCTTGCGGCACAGGCTATCGCAGAGATTGAAGGAATCACTGTTACCAGCGAAGATGTTGTTAACGAGGGTTACTCCGGATATCTTGAAACATTTGGCGAGCCTTATCTCAAGCAGTTCATTCTCTTCCAGCACCGTATTCCTACGTTCATCGCCGAGAGCGGTAATGTTGTTGAAAACGTCAACGCTGACGTTACTGAATAATATTTCTACCGAATAAAATAATATAACCGCTTCTTAATCGAAGCGGTTTTTTGTTGCTATTAAAGACTTTATTATCAGCTGAGAAGTGCGCGGTCGTTTGTAAATTCAGCGCCGCTTGCTTTGGTAAATTCAGCGAGTAAGCTTTCAACCGTGAGATTTTTCTTCTCCTCGCCCTTGATGTCGAGAACTATTTTGCCGGCGTTCATCATGATGATGCGGTTTCCGTGTGCAATAGCGTCGCGCATATTATGAGTGACCATCAGAGCGGTAAGATTGTTTTCTTTAATGAGCTTATCTGTAATTTCGAGCACCTTTGCGGCGGTTTTCGGGTCGAGTGCCGCGGTGTGCTCGTCGAGCAGCAGAAGCTTCGGCTTTTTTATTGCCGCCATGAGGAGTGTTATTGCCTGGCGCTGACCGCCCGAGAGAAGTCCCATTTTTGTGGTGAGTCTGTTTTCAAGTCCGAGATCAAGTATTTTGAGCTGTTCGCGGTATCTTTCTCTGTCTTTACTCGTTATTGCCCAGCGTACACCGCGACGGTGCCCTCTGCTGTCGGCAACCGACATATTTTCTTCAACCCACATATCCGATGCCGTTCCCATTCTCGGATCCTGGAATACACGTCCGATAAATGAGGCTCTTTTATATTCGGAAAGCCTTGTAACGTCCTCGCCGTCGATGGTTATTTTACCCTCGTCAACGTCATATGCACCGGCGACGATGTTGAGCATGGTTGATTTTCCTGCACCGTTACCGCCGATGACAGTTACAAAATCGCCGTCCTCGAGAGTCAGGGAGAGTCCATTGAACACTGTTTTTTCATTAACAGTGCCGGCGTTGAATGTTTTGTGTATATTAGTTATTTCAAGCATCAACCTTACCTCCCTTTGTCTTTTTTCTTGAAAATACGCGCGATTTAAGATGAGGGATACCGAGGAAGAGTGCAACCACTATTGCCGAGAGCATCTTAAGCAGCTCGGTGGGAAGTCCGATAAAGACGACCGTTTGGAAAACGAACCAATATATTATCGCTCCGCATACAACGAACATGAGACGCAGAGCAAAGTTTGTGGTTTTTCTCTGGAAGAGCGCTTCACCGATTATAACAGCCGCAAGTCCGATTACGATAGCACCGCGTCCGAAGTTTATATCTGCGGCACCCTGCTGCTGTGCCAAAAGCGCACCTGAAAGAGCAACAACGCCGTTTGAGAGGGCAAGACCGAACACCTTGGTGAAGTTTGTGTTAATACCTTGTGCGCGGCTCATTTCAAGGTTACATCCCGTGCTTCTCAGTGACATACCGAGCTCGGTTCCGAAAAACCAGTACAGTATTCCAATCACAACGACAGCGAAAAGGAGCAATACGGCAAGCGAATTATACACGTTTCCCGAAGATATGAGCACCTTATCTGCGAATTTAAAGCGGCTGAGCGCAATATTCGCTTTGTTGCCCATGATGATCAGGTTTATGGACCAGAGCATAAGCTGTGTCAATATTCCCGCAAGAATCGCCGGAATTCCGAGCTGTGTGTGTAAAATACCGGTTACAAGTCCTGCAAGCATTCCTGCCACCATAGCGCAGAGTATTGCTATCCAGACGTTTATGCCATTTGTCAGCATAACCGCACAAACAGCCATACCGGTGCAAATTGAGCCATCAACGGTCAAATCGGCAATGTCGAGGATTTTGAATGTTATATAAACGCCAATCGCCATGAGACCCCAAGCAAGACCTTGGGCAGCGGCACCCGGCAATGTGCCGAGCCAGTTTGTTAATATTTCCATTTTTAAAATTTCCTTTCGTTTTGCACAGCAAAACAATATTAACGTTTTAGGGCTGCCCTTTTATCAGACAGCCCATATAACTTAATTTTACTCTTCGGTGGCAATTGCGATGTAGCCCTTTTCTTCGAGAGCATCCGTATCAACACCGAGCTCTGCGCACTTAGCTGCGTTGTATTTCTTAGTGAAGGTTGCGGCATATTCAATGGGCATTTCTTCGACCTTAGCGTCGCCCTTGAGAATCTTAACTGCCATCTTACCGGTTGCAACGCCGAGGTCATAGTAGCTGATGCAAAGTGTTGCAACGCCGCAGCCCGAACAAATACCTTCTTCGCCTGCGATTACGGGAGTGTCACCGATTACGCCGTTAATTGTTTCGGTGCAGCTTGCGGCGGTGTTATCGGTCGGGATGTAGATAACGTCTGCAAAGGTTGCAGCAGCAGCGGCAATTGCGTTAACGTCGTTGGAGTCGGTGAAGGAATAATCCTTGATGTTGGCATCGTCGAGACCGTTCTCTACGAGGAACTTTCTGATTTCCTTTACCTGATATTCGGAGTTAGGCTCGGAGCTGCAGTAGAGAAGTGCAACATTTTCTGCATCGGGATAGAGGTCAACGAGCATTGCTGCCTGCTCACTAAGCGGAGCGAGGTCACTTGTACCGGAAACATTGCTTCCAACGAGACCGTCAAAATCGTCAAGACCGAGTGCAACACCGTATTCGGTGATGGATGTTCCGAGAACCGGAATGCTTTCAGTTCCGTTAACAGCCGCCTGAAGCGCGGGAGTTGCGTTTGCCATGATGAGGTCAACCTTCTTGTTAACAAAGTTATTTACGATGGTTGTACAAGTTTCGGGGCTGTTGCTTGCGTTTTCATTAAGGATTGTAACGCTGTCTTCGCCAAGCTCGGCTTTAAGAGTGTCGATAAAGCCCTGGGTTGCGGCGTCAAGCGCGGGATGCTGAACGAGCTGGCAGATACCGACGGTGTAATTTCCGTCATCTTTTTCGCAAGATGCGAGGGCGAACATTGAGATGCACATAAGTAATGCAAGAATGAGACTGAGTAACTTTTTCATGATTTTCTATCTCCTGTTTTTTTTAAATTTTTTTGGCAAGATCGGTTGATTTTTACTGTGACGCGTTACCTTGCTAAAATTTACTTTATTATTATATCACTATTGTTCATTATTGTCAATATTTTTTTTGAAATTTGTCGAAATTTTTATAAAATAAAAAACCATCCCTTTGATGAAGGATGGCTTTTGCTTGAATTGAAGCTGTTACTTTGAATATTCGACAGCGGCGAAGCCGAACGGCTCGATACGTGTGAGCTTTATGACATCCTCACATATTTTCGCTTCACATCCGATAGTGGAAACGATTTGTACGTTCGATCCCGTGTCTATCCGGATTGTCGGTTCTTCAATGGAATCGGTGCAGAAGTTCCAAAGTGCAACTGCGGTTTTGTTACCGTTTCTTTTTGCGATCGTGTAAAGGTGAGGTGAAGTGCAGACCGTAAAGCCGAGTGACTTTCCGAGATATGGTATCAAGCGTTTGATTTCGTCGGCTCTTGCGTACTGTCTGAACAGATTTGCGGGCATAAGTCCTCCGTCAAACGAGAATACCAGGAATTTTTCACCGTTTGCATTTTCGTATGTATATGAGCCGATGATGTCATATCTGTCGTTGTCGTAATCTATGGTGCGCGGCGGAGATGCCATTGTTTTTCCGGTTGGATCATAGGTCGTGAAAGTACTTTCCACTTTCGCGCCGTCATTTATCGTGAGCTCGTATGCAAATGCGCCGTCAACCAATACCTTTTCGTTATCCGAGGTAAAGCGTTCAGTAACAATACGCATACGCTTGCCCTTTTTTTCAAGACCTACATCAATACCTCGCTTGGTGAGTATTTCGGCGGCTCTCGCATCGAGTATAAGACCGTTGCGTGCGGCTTGTGTCGGGATATATTTTGCATTTTCACCGAAGACTATGCCGACTGTATCTGTGTCACTGTAAACGCTTGGTACAGACGCCGCCGCAAGCATACGTGACGCATACGGCAGGCCGAGAAATTCAAGATTTCTTTCATTTGTAATATATTCGGGAACATCGGTGCTTTCATATTTGCCGGGGTACTCGAAAACACGCAGACCGATACATTCCTTGTCGGCAAACATTTCATCCATCTTTTCATAAAGCGGAAGATTTTTGAGGTGTCTGTCGCGATATCCGGTTTCATGTTTTTCCGAGGAATTGTATTCCATCATATATTTGAGTATACCGTCGGAGCCGCCGCTGATTCGAAGCGCCTGATCAAAGCCCTCAAGATGACTTGCAGGTACAATCCAACGCGGACGCGGATATGTGTCACCTTCGCTGAATACTTCGGTGTTTCTGTCATCTTCGCCTCTGTAACTGAGCTGAAGTCTTGCAAATTCGATTATGTCCTGGAGCGTTTGAGAGGTGAGTCCTTCACGTCCAACCCAGAACGGTGCGGCGCAAAGACGGAAGAACGGCTTTGTGTTTCCTGCAAGAATTTTTGCGGTTTCATAAGGTGTGATTCCATCCTGATTCCATGAGCAATACGATGCGCAGAAGCCGAGACGAACGTGCGGAGCAACTTTATCGAGTGCCGCTCTCATATCGCTTGCAAAAAGCTCAAAAAAGTGCCTTTTTGATTTGATCCATGCGCTGCGGTATTTGTTGGCGCCGTCCTCGAAAAGCTTACTGTCAAGTGCCTCAAGCGTTACCTTTTCGCCGAGCAGCTCGCTCATATAAGCAAGATGGTTATCGCAAAGACAGCCCACACTACCCGAAAGATTGCCGTAACGGAAATCGTCATCGAACATTATGAGGTCAACGCCGCATTTTGCAACATCGCAGACATAATTCGCGGCAAATTTTCTGAAATTCGGATCAGAAGGGCAGACCGACTGTGCCGATTCTTTGCCCGACGGCAGACGCATACGCACAAAATCAGTGTCAACGCGTACATCCATAAATGTCCACATCCAGGCTCCGACTTCAAAGCCCTCGTTTTTAGATATTCGCAGTTTTCCTTAAGCGCATCGAAGAAAATTTTCTTTTTGTCGGATTCAAAATAATACGAGCTTCCGCAAAGCATTATTCGACTGACTTTCATTTCACGCATGATTTTGACGATATTCTTTCTGTCAGCGTGCTTGAACATCAGATTATCGATCGGTACGGTGTAGCGGTACATAATTGTTTTCTCGGTAGGTGCCGATATTTTTAAGTATTTTATCATATATTTCCATGAAAGTCAATGCTTTTATAAAAAAATAAAAAACCACCCACTAATGGGGCGGTGACTTAAGAAAACATTGAAGCAAAAGACGGTTTAGCTTGACGGCTATGCCGTCTTTTGCTGTTTTTCAGTTGTATTGCGGGCTTCTTCGATAGCCCGTGTAAAGTCAAATGCACCGATGAAGTTATAGACAAT
>CAYSFT010000017.1:0-40113 GCA_964430755.1 uncultured Lachnospiraceae bacterium
AAGTTGCAAATGCAGCGGACAGCGTAGAATCCTATGCTAACCGTAACTCCGCAAATCTCGGTGCAACCGTTGACACTATCGTTAAGTTCGGTGCATCGTCTTACAACTACTTCCACTAATTGCCGGTTAAATAGCAATACGTCCCCATCTATAACGGATGGGGATGTTTTTTATATATAACTGCAAAAGAAAACCCACATACCGTGGTGATATGTGAGTTAAGTTCTTATTCAATTCCGTCAAGATGTATGTCATCGAGCTTGACGTGTCCCCATCGCTGGGTGTTCCAATTGACTTTTAAATCATCCTCAACCTGGAAACAGCATACCGGCCAGATTGAGTCGTAATCTTCGCACACGCCGTATTCATTCATTCCATAGATGACGAAAAGAGATTTGTATCTTCCGCGGGTTAGTCCGGTTGTTGGGAAGCTCAGCGTGAGAACCTTTTCTTCGTCTTTATCAAATGATTCAACTGCGGTGCAAAATGCAGTGCCGATTGCGGAATCATCCTGATACCGTAGTTCAAGACGGAAGTGAAGATTTTCAATTTTTTGAGTTGCACAAACGGTAAGCTTGAAGCGGAGCGGCTCACCTTCTTTGTATACCGCCTGCTCCTTGTCGAGCACCTGTAGCCTGAGCATCTTTGCTTTAACAGTTGAGGTTGCATATGTCTTTGTTCCGCGGTTCGTCAAGTCAACATCGAGAGAATCAATCGAATTGTTGATTCCCATATAAACCCCGATGCCGTCTTCAACCTCGCCGTCATATATGATCTTGCCGCCGTCAAGCACGACACAGCGGTCGCACAGTTGACGTATCGTGTTCATGTTATGTGAAACGTAAAGAACGGTACGGCCCTCTTTTTTTGCCGCGTCACGCATCTTGTCAAGGCATTTCTGCTGGAACGCCATATCACCGACTGCGAGTACCTCATCCATTATCATGATCTCGCTGTCGAGATGTGCCGCAACGGAGAATGCGAGCTTTACATACATACCCGATGAATAACGCTTAACCGGCGTGTCAATAAAATCGCGCACCTCGGAAAACTCGATGATGTCTTCCATTTTTGCGTCGATTTCTGCTCTGGTCATGCCGAGAATGGCGCCGTTCATATAGATGTTTTCGCGTCCGGTCATTTCGGGGCTGAAGCCGGTTCCGACCTCAAGCATTGATGCTATGCGTCCGTAAATGTGGGCGCAACCCTCGGTTGGCGCTGTGATACGCGAAAGTATCTTCAGCATTGTCGATTTTCCTGCGCCGTTACCGCCGATAATACCGATCGCTTCACCTTTATATATAGTCAGATCAATGCCGTTTAAAGCCATGAAGGAGTTGCCGTTAAGGCGTGCCGCTTGTCCGATTTTCGTGTTGGGATCATCTTTTTTTCTTATCTTAGCCCACCAGCTTTGTAAATCGGCAGTGAGCGTGCCGCCGCCAATCTGACCGAGGCGATATTTCTTTTTTAATCCTTGTATCTTTATTGCGATATTTTCGCTCATAAACAATACCTCATTATTAAACCGTGTCCATAAATGTTTTTTCAACCCTGCTGAAGATTACTATGCCGAGCGTTACCGTCACTAACATCACAGCCACGGAGATGCACCAGTAAAACGGATTCACTTCGCCAACGCCGAGGAATATCCAGCGGAATGTTTCAACGGCACAGGTTGCGGGATTGAGCATGATAAGCTTATAAAATACACTGCCGGAGAGCGTGGATGCCGGGTAGACGACAGGGGTGATATACATCCAGAGCTGTACGCCGAATGTCACCAGCAGGGAAAGGTCACGGTATTTCGTTGTCAGACTTGAAATGATGATACCGAATCCGAGTCCGAGAAGTCCCAAATAGAGAACAATAAGCGGAAGAAGCAGGATGCCGAGATAATTTGGAGTGATTGCGCCCTTTGCGACAAAATATATCCAGAACAGCATGAACATTACAAACTGAACCAGAAAATCAATCGCTGAGGACAGAACAGTCGAAATGGGGCTTGCGAGCCTTGGAAAATAGACCTTGCCGAAAATACGGGAATTACTTGTAAACGTCAGTGAGGTCTGATTAAGACAGGTTGAGAAGAAGTTCCAGATGGCTGTACCGCCCATATAGAAAAGTATCTGTGGGATACCGTCTGTGGAAATGTTTGCGATATTGCCAAAGACGAGAGTATAGATGAGTGTGGTCATCAGCGGCTGGAGAACTATCCAGGCAGGACCGAGAATGGTTTGCTTATAAATAAGTATAAATTTACGCTTTGTAAACAGCCATATCAGGTCTCTGTATTGCCACAGCTCGCCTAAATTGATATCAAACCATCCGTTTTTTGCTTTCAGATGCGTATGATACTGTTTTGTTTTTTCTTCCATGTGCTTCTCTCCCGATAATATAGGAAATATGGTTAAAACTTTCTCCAGACCATCTTGTTGACAACGCCCGTGTAAGACTGGATGATCTTTACAACCTTTGTCGAAACATTTTCTTCAACGTAAATGGGTACGGGAATACCGTAATCTCCGTTATTGTTCATATCAACCGCAGTGTCAACTGCTTGAAGTAAGCTTGCCTCGTCGATACCTGCGAGAATGAAGCAGGCTTTGTCAAGTGCTTCGGGACGTTCGGTTGACGTGCGGATGCAGACTGCAGGGAAGGGATTGCCGATGCTTGTGAAGAACGAGCTTTCCTCCGGCAGTGTGCCGCTGTCTGAAACGACTGCGAATGCGTTCATCTGCAGGCAGTTATAATCGTGGAAGCCGAGCGGTTCATGCTGAATAACACGCTTATCAAGCTTAAATCCACTTGCCGCAAGACGGTTTCTTGAACGGGGATGACAGGAATAAAGTATCGGCATATCGTATTTTTCTGCCATCTTGTTAATAGCCGTGAAGAGACTTGTGAAGTTCTTTTCGGTGTCGATATTTTCCTCTCTATGTGCGGAGAGGAGAATATACTTTTTCTTTTCAAGACCGAGACGGGTGAGAATGTCGCTTGCCTTGATATCTTCAAGGTTGCTGTGAAGCACCTCTGCCATCGGTGAGCCGGTTACGTATGTGCGCTCCTTGGGCAGTCCGCACTCATGGAGATAACGGCGTGCGTGCTCGGAATATGCGAGGTTAACGTCTGAAATGATGTCAACGATACGGCGGTTGGTTTCCTCAGGCAGACATTCATCCTTACAGCGGTTACCTGCCTCCATATGGAATATCGGAATATGGAGTCGCTTTGCCGCAATGGCGGAAAGGCAGGAGTTCGTGTCGCCGAGGATGAGAAGCGCATCCGGCTTTATCGCGTTCATCAGCTTATATGAGCAGTTGATGATATTGCCGACGGTTGAACCGAGATCGTCACCGACAGCGTCCATGTAAACCTCCGGATCGGCGAGCTTCAGGTCCTTGAAAAATACGCCGTTCAGGTTATAATCATAGTTCTGTCCTGTATGAGCAAGGATAGTGTCAAAATAGGTTCTGCACTTATTGATGACCGCCGCAAGACGGATGATCTCCGGGCGTGTGCCAACGATGATAAGCAGCTTTAATTTACCGTTATCCTTGAATTTTATATCTGAATAATCAAGCTTAATATCCATTATTTCACTACCTCTCCAAATGTGTCCGGATGACTCGGATCAAACTGTTCATTTGCCCACATCACCGTTACAAGATTTTCTGTCTCGCTTAAATTAATTATGTTATGAGTGTAACCGGGTAACATATGTACTGCTTCGATACGTTCTCCGGAAACCTCAAAATTGAGCACTTCGTCGCTTCCGATCTTACGCTGCTGAATGAGTCCGTGACCGCTGACAACAATGAAAAATTCCCACTTTGTGTGATGCCAGTGCTGTCCCTTGGTGATACCGGGATTCGAGATGTTGACGCTGAACTGACCGCATTTTTCGGTTTTGAGCAGTTCTGTAAATGATCCGCGTGCATCAGTGTTCATTTTAAGAGGGAAGGATGCTTTTTCCTTTGGAAGATACGAAAGATATGTTGAATAGAGCTTCTTTGCGAAAGAACCGTTCGGGATTTCGGGCATCACGAGAGTTGTCGGCTGTGACTTAAATGATTCGAGTAACTCCACGATCTCACCGAGCGTTACATGATGTGAAACAGGCGCGGCACAGTATTTTCCGTTTTCGGTGAGTACGGTTTCAATGCCGTCAAAATCACAGTGATGCTCGTTACCCGCAAGAGCCGCGAGCATTTCGTCTATAAGATCGTCGATATAGAGCAGCTCGAGCTTGACAGCAGGATCGTTTACGGTTATCGGAAGATCATTCGCGATGTTACTGCAGAAGGTTGCAACGGCGGAGTTATAATTGGGACGGCACCATTTTCCAAAGAGGTTCGGGAAACGGTAAACAAGCACCTTTGTGCCGGTTTCCTTGGCATAATCGAAGAACAGCTCCTCGCCTGCTTTTTTGCTTCTGCCGTAATCGCTGTCATAACGCCCGATCAGGGTTGCCTGAATGGAGCTTGAAAGAACGATCGGGCAGGTGTTGTTATATTTTTTTAATGTGTCAAGCAAGGTGGAAGCAAAGCCGAAGTTGCCCTGCATAAATTCCTCGGGATTCTGCGGACGGTTAACTCCTGCGAGATTGAATACGAAGTCTGCCTTTTGACAAGCCTCGCAAAGCAGCTCTGCAGGGGAATTTATATCGTAAAGATAAAGCTCGTCCACGGTGATTTCGGGATGAGTTCTGTCCTTTCCGTCGCGGATATTTTTGAGTGCCTCAGTGAGGTTCTTGCCGACAAATCCTGCGGCACCGGTTATCAGTATATTCATGGAAGCTACTCCTCAAATTTAAAATCAAGACCGACGTAATTTAAAACCTGCTGATAATCCGAAATATCTTCAGTTGAGATATTTTTCATATCATTATAATAGCTCTTTGCTTTTTTTCCTTTGAAAAATACGATTCTGAAAAGTCTCATAACCCATGCTGCGGGCAGTAAAAACGGCAGTTTCTTTAAAAAACCGTAATGCAGCTTCATATTTTCAAGGCTTGGAAAGATCATTCGGAGCATATGGCGGTTCTTGGCGTTTTTCATTGTTGCTTCTCCGCCGGTGTTAGCCTTGAGCGTCTGGGCGATTCTTTTTTGCGAAAGCTTGCCGTAAACGCCGCTTGAAAAAATGAAATCGGTTATAAAGTCAGTCTTTTCTGTCGCTTTCCCACCGTTGAACCAGACGTTTATTGTGTCTGTGATATTGGTGTAAAACTCATATGTACCAAGCGTTTCAAGCTCTTTTTTGATATATTCCTCGTCTAAAGCTCCGATATATCTGCGATATACATAAAGGTCGGTAATGTGTCTGAGTCCGATTCCGCCGTCACGGTAATGCTTTGCAAAATGAGTGAACAGATATATCATCTGATCTTCATGTGACATTTCGAATCTGTGCGGCATGATTTCGGAGGGAACAGCCAGACGCCAGCCGTCACCGTAATAAGCATAGTAATCCTTGTTATATGACGGAATGAGACGCTTATGCAGTTCAATAACGATGCCGGATTTTTTCCAGACGTACTCGTGATTACTCTCTGTGCCCTCGGTGAAACCAAGCTCAAGCATGACATCATGTATTCTGTCATACTGCTCGGTTTTTATTAATATATCGGCGTCGCTCATAAGACGCATATCCGAATGAGGATACATATCGCGAAGAATTGTACCCTTGAGCGGCATATGATCGATATTGTTATCGCTGAAGGCTTTGCAGAGATTTCCAACCTCGAATTTCTGCTTTTCGCTGACGGCAACACATTTGCACACCACCGAGAACAACTGCTTCATAGCCGGAGTGGTAACATCAAGGCCGCAGTTTACCGCGCCGTAATAGAGCATACTCGAAATCTGATGGCTTTTCACAGCTTCCAGCGCAGTTTCGAAATTGAAGTTTTCCGGCAGAGGTGATGCCTCATCTGTGATCGCCGCTTTAATTAGAGATAAAACTCCGATTTGTTGTATATCCATGCTTTATAAACTTACCCCCTTGCAAGTTCATCTTGAATATACTGCAAGGATAATAATTTTTCTTTAACTTCTTCAACGCTGAGAAGCTCGGTGTTGTTTGAATTAAACTCGGCAAGCGTGTTGCGGAGCTTGTCTCCCTTACTGAAATATCTGTCATAATTGAGGTCACGCTTGTCGCAGGGAACACGGTAGAAGTCGCCCATGTCAATAGCTTCGGCACATTCTTCATTTGTGAGAAGTGTTTCGTAAAGCTTTTCGCCGTGACGTATGCCGATAACCTTAATTTCCGTTTTGGGATTGAACAGCTCGATAACTGCCTTTGCAAGAGTTTCAATCGTACAGGCAGGAGCTTTCTGAACCAGGATATCGCCGTTTACGCCGTGCTCGAAAGCGAAAAGAACAAGGTCAACCGCTTCGTCAAGACTCATGATGAATCTTGTCATCGAGGGCTCGGTTAAAGTGATCGGATTGCCGGCTCTGATCTGGTCTATCCAAAGCGGAATAACGGAGCCGCGCGAGCACATTACGTTGCCGTAACGGGTACAGCAGATCTTGGTTTTGTCGGATGTTCTTGCCTTTGCAACGGCAACACGTTCCTCAAGTGCCTTGGTTATACCCATTGCGTTAACGGGATATGCCGCCTTATCGGTTGAAAGGCAGATGATTGATTTTACGCCCTCGTTGATACCTGCGGTGAGGAGGTTGTCTGTTCCGATTACGTTGGTGCGTACTGCTTCCATCGGGAAAAATTCACAGGAGGGAACCTGCTTGAGTGCTGCGGCGTGGAAGATATGGTCAACGTCGTGCATAGCATTGGTAACGCTTGAGATATCTCTGACGTCACCGATGAAGAACTTGATTTTGCCTGCCACCTCGGGCATTTTTGCCTGAAATTCGTGACGCATATCGTCCTGTTTCTTTTCATCGCGCGAGAATATACGGATCTCGCCGACATCGGTTTTCAAAAATCTGTTGAGTACTGCGTTTCCAAAGCTTCCGGTACCACCCGTGATAAGTAATGTTTTTTCACTGAAATAGCTCATGATTCTATTCTCCTTATACTAACATTCGATATCTTATGTTTCGATTTTTTTCTTTTTGCGCAGTTTCTTTTTTATTTTATTTACGACACCGCCGATTCCACGGTGACGAAGGAACAGAAATATTACCTCGATCCGCCTGAAAAACTTGCGAACCGGTCTGTTATGGCAGAGGACTTTTTCCTCAAATTTCATATAGTCCTCATCGGCTATCATATATTTCGGGTGCTTCAGAGGGAACTCATATTCATATGTCTTCATGTTGAAAATTCTGCGTATACCGTGAGGCAGAAGCTTATATTCTGCGGCGTGCTCCGAATTTTCCGTGCATCCGACGTTTGACATCATATTGTATTTCGGGATGATATAAAGCTGATTCTGGCTATAAACGGAAAGTCTGCTCAAAAATTCACCGCCGGGGACGTGTCTTCCGTACATCGGGTCGGAGGCATAACCGTTTACGGCTTTTGCAAAGGTGGGGTCCTTTTTCAGCTTCTGATTCAAGAGCTTCATAACATACGGATCCTTTCCGTATTCAAGCCCGAAATCACGGCTCATGTATGAACGCTTCCAGAGCGCCTGTGCGCCGATCGGACCGCGCTCAGCGAAGAAATAGTCAGAGGGGGTATTTTCCCAGACCTCAGCATGGTTCATACAGCAAATGGCGATTATTCGCATATCGTCCTTATATTTTTCGAGGAGCTCTGCTGCATATCTGAAATATGAAACAGAAACAATGTGGTCGTCCTCCAAAAATATACATCTGTCAACGGTTGACCAAATGAGGTCAGCGGCTTTTCTGCTCATCGTGTAAAGTCCGTTGTTTTTTTCTTCGAATATCTTGTAAACGGTACATTCCCAGTCAATTTCGTTTTCGAAAATCGCGCGGGTTTCACGAAGTGCTTCCCATTCCTTGTCGTTTCTTCCTCCATCGGAGATCAAGAACATGGTTGATGGGCGCGCTTGTTTTAAAACCTCAAACTGCTTTCTTTGCGCTTCGGGACGTATCCAGACATTGACTCTTACGGGAACGTCAACTAAAAAAGGTTTTTTCTCCATCGGATTCCTCCGTTTGCCAAATTATTTTTTGAGAGGGTTGATTTTCCTTATAAATTTGCGGATTGCATCTTTTTCATCTTCGGTTGCATAACCGCAAAGCATTACGGCGGCGAAAATTAACACCACGCCAATTGCTTTGAGGGCGAGTCCGAACCATCCGGTGATATTGATGAATCTGAGAAGTGC
This sequence comes from uncultured Lachnospiraceae bacterium, assembly GCA_964430755.1. Lineage (GTDB taxonomy): Bacteria > Bacillota > Clostridia > Oscillospirales > CAG-272 > Flemingiibacterium. Next base: position 8,267 of record CAYSFT010000017.1, read on the forward strand.
GAAGCTTAAGAGTAACGTTACTGCGTAACAGGGAACAAGCCTCAGATAACACTTCTTATAAAATTCAAATACGTTTATTCCGGCTTTTTTCTTATATATAAAATTCATATATGTAATGTTGACCAAGGATGTTGCCGCTGTTCCGATGCAAACGCCGGCAGCACCGATCTTCATCGAAAGAAGGTACGAAGCGGCAAGACCGAGAACGCCTGTCACCGACATACAAAGTGCCTGATATTTAACAAGCTTTTTCGCAATTACGGTCGTTTTTGCAATTTGTTGTGTTGCCGAAATAAGGGTTGGGAAAAGAATTATAATTGCCAAATAATATGATTTTGTGTAATCAGGTCCCATCCACAAGGTCATGAAATCTTTTCCGACGCAAACAAATCCGATAAATACCAGACCCAGCAGCATCGACTGATATCTGCCGACTTTTATCATCAGCTTTAAGATGTTGTCCTCTTCCTTGTTTGCAATGTACCGTGACACACGAGGCAGAAACAGTCCGTTAACTGCCATTCCGAGCGAATAAAAGTATCCCTCAAGAAGCGTTGCCGGGGAATATAAGCCGATTTCGAGTGCACCGGAGGTTATACCGAGCACAGACGGCGCAAAGCTGTGTGTGAAGCGCTGCATTATACTGATTACGGTTGTCCACGCGGTGAACGAAAACAAATTGCCGTAAAGTCCCTTGCCGCCTGCACGGAAATTGACCTTCAGGTTAACATATTTCTTGGTGAGAATAAACTTTGTAAGAATCGTTGCCAAATGAGATAAAACCGTCGCTAATATAACAACTCTTACGTCAGACGAAAACAGCAGAACGAAAACCACCGCCGCAACAGAAAGTAAACGGTACATGAGACTGCAAACTTTAAGCTGCGTGAATTTTTCGTAAGCATTCAGTATTCCGTCGAGCGGAGCAAGAGGAAACGCGGTTATTTGATATGCGGCGACGATGATATACAGTGTGCGAAATTTTTCGAGCTCATCCGGGGTCAGCTCAACATAAATTTGTCCGAGGAAGAAATAGAGAACGAAAAGCACCACAAGTATGGCTGCGTCAATGAAGATATACAGCTTGTAAATTATACCCATGATATTGCTGATTGCATCATATCTGCCCTCGGCACGGTACTTGGCGATATATCTTGAAACCGCCGAGCCGAGACCGAAATCGAGCATGAATATTGCAATCAGAGAATTTGCAAGCGTATAAAGACCGTAATCCGCCTGTCCGATTTTGGCGACCATCCAAGGCGTATACAAAAGACCGGCAACAATGTTGAAAGCCATGGTGAAATAGGAGATCGCGGCTCCCATTTTAAGCTGACTGACTTTAAATTTTTTCACGCATATACCTCCAAGCAAGGTTCATTTGATTTATTGCTGCATATCCGTTTCAGCTGAAGCACACGCAGGTATCAAGAGAAGCATCAGGTACATTCCCGCAATTCCAACGAAAACAGACGCCTCAAAGCAGCCCGTGAAGAATATTGCAGCAAGACTGATTGCCGCATAAAGCGACGAATTCTCCTGAAGCTTCTTTAATGCTTGATACATCAAATAGCAGGCAAGTATCGTTGCAGGTGCGCCAAAGCGGCAGAAAATCGTCAAAAGGGAATTGTGCATTTGAGAATCGTAATATTTGTAATAATTTCCAAATAAGAAGCATTCACCGAAGTTATCAATAACATTTTGCCAAACACCGGCTCGTGTTCCAAGTCCTTTATCAATGGATTCCATTGCAAAGATATCTTCCCAGAAGTGTATATTTTTTACTATGACAAACATATAGAATACAAAAACTATAAGCGGCAGAATTGTCAGTATTAATAAAAACCAGTTTGGTACTCTTTTCACCTTGAATACCTTTATTGCAATTATACCGATTACAAAAAAGATACAGGCAAGAAATGAATTTCTCGATTGGGTTGCCAGCACGATCGGCAATATTCCAACGGCAACACCGATATATAATGCCCGCTTGAAGGAGGTGAACAAAAACGAGGAATATAAGAGCATTATGAAAAGGCAGGTGAGCCAGAGTCCTGCAGCGTTGGGGTTTTTGAAGTTAAGCGATACTGAGCCTATGGAGTAATCAAAATAAGTTGTTTTCAGGGGACCAAAATAATATCTGACCAACAGAATTATCGCGGTTATCAAAAACATGGTGGCGATTATTTTGAAGGTGTGTGTCTGTATTTTCACATACGCGCTCACTTCAATACAAATAAATATACAAAGAGTGATGAGCACATGTGTATAATAGTCCATAGAGTTAAAGTTGAAACCGTATATTATTGAGGAAAACAGAATAATAGTGCCCAGCGTCAATGTGATTTTATTGAGGCAACCGCTGAGCGAATAGCAACTCAGAACAAGCAACAGAGACGCAATATACAGTATATTCACCGGAGCGGTGAACTCAAATATCTGAAGCAGAAAGGAAAGGACAACACAAGCCGCAAAAATAAGTATTACACTGTCCGAAAAATATTTTGATGTTCGCATTTTATAAGAATACCTCGGGAATTAATTGTTGTGTTTTAGGTTAATAACTTCGTTCATTATAGTCAGCCAACCGTTTGTTTCAGTAACCGAATCGGATGACGTTTCTTTCTTTTGTATATCGCCCGAAATGACACGCTCCATAAGGGAGGCAAGCTCTTCCGGCTTAAAGGGATTGAAGAAGTAAGCATTTTCGTAGTTTTCCAGAACCTCGCGTGAAAACGGACAATCCGAAGCGAGGACAACTGTTCCGACCTTGCGTGCCTCTGCCATGGGAAAGCCGAAGGTTTCAATATACGATGGGAAGATCAGCGTGCTCTTTGCATACTTTTCGATAACCTCACCGTACGGAAGTCTGCCGACGAAGTTTATATTTTTCTTTTCGGCGTTTTCGGGGAGTGTCAGCGTGACATCGTAGTTAATACCCTTGGAATCGAGTATTTCACACGCCTTATAAATTGCACCGTTGTTTTTATATATAGCCGGTGCGGTTGGATAGAAGAAACTATCTTTCTTAAATTCATGTGACGTATCATACGCTGAAATATCCGCAACGCTCGGCGGAATCTGCAGAACCTTTTCATCGGGCAGATGGCACTGCTTGCAAACGGCTTCCTTCATCCATTTTGTCTGGACGATAACCTTATCAGCGGCTTTGGCGGATTTTTTTATCACCTTGCCGATGAGATGCTGAATTATCGCAAGTGAGCGTTCCGAGCCTTTAAGAAACGAGAAATTTTTGATTTTCTGAAACGGGATGGATTGGTGTATATAGAGTATCTGCGGTATGTCAAGTCCGACTGTGACTGTGTTTTGCAGGGAGAAAACAACATCCGGATTCAGTGACTTTATAAACTTCTTGCCCTTGAAAAGATCGAACATAAGCTTTTTTGAACGGCTTGTCTTGATCTCGGGCATCGTTATAATTTTTATGTTGTCTGTTTCGTCAAGTAACTTGTCGCCGAGGAGAAAGATCCATTCGTTCTCTGTGTCATTTTCCCTGACACAACTGTAAAAATCCTTTAAAACAGTGAGCGCTCCGCCCTTTGATGCGGCAATGTCGTTTACAACGATTCTCATATAATATCCCACATTTCCGACAATACATCAGAATTGTTTATTCGTGAAGCTTGTCTTTTTGTTTCAGAAATAATTGTTTCGTATACAATTTTTGAGGTGTAGTGCCCCTCAAGATAGTCATATCCGTTTTTACCGCACGCTTTCAAGTCTGAAGCGAGTGCAGTATTGACGGCATCGCCAAAGCCTGCCACGTCATTACTCTCACACCACCAGCCAAGTCCGCCGTCAACTATCACTTTGCCGATATCGGTGTTTGGATCGGTGCAAGCGAGGACGGGAAGCTTTGCCTGCATATAAGCGAGCAGACGGCTTGGGAAATTCGGAATAGTGAAGCGGTGATCGAGGAAGATCATACCAACGTCACACGCGGCGACCATACGGTCATAGTCCTCTTTCGGAAGCTTCTTCATAAGCTTAATATTTGATGCATCTATGTCGTTTACAAAGGCTTCGAGCTTGCCGTATTCGGTGCCGTCGCCAACGATGAGGAAATATGCATCGGGATTGTTTATCTGCGTTTTAAGACATTCGATGATGAAGGGTATACCTTGCGGTCTTCCGAGGTTTCCACCGTAGATGAACACCTTTTTGTCAAGCGGAATGCCGTATTTTTCGCGTACCGACGTCTTTTCCGCGTCGGAAATGAGTACGTCCTGGATTTCAATGGCATTGGGACAAATTCCAACCTTGTCCGCCGGAATCTCAGGGTTATGCTTGAGAACATAGTCAACATTTGCCTGCGACATACATCCGATTCTGTCTGAGATCGCGTAAAGCTTTTTCTCTTTCTTGCGGAAATACTTATAAAGAATACCCTTAACGCCCGATTTGCGCATCATACCGATATCGACTGCGTTTTGAGGGAAGATATCCTTGAGCATGAGATAGGTTACGGCGTTATCGCGCTTCTTGATGAATTTAACCGTTTCGAAGTGTGTTACCGGAGGAGTGGGGTAGAGTACAAGGTCAAATTTCACGTCGGAAAAATACTTCTTGATCGCTTTTTTATACATTGATGGGAGCATGACTGTTGTGATGCCCTTTTCGATGATATTCGCTTTTTTGTTGTTTCCGATCTTAACGCGGAGCACCTTACATCCTGCTTCATCAGACAGTGATGTTTCCATATTCTCCTTGCGCTCCAAGCCGCAAACGATATAGACGTTGTGACCATTCTTTTGAAACTCATGGAGCAGATCGAGCGAGATACTGTGGCCTGCCGCATTTGCAATCGGACTTATCGAAAGGAATAATACGTTCATACCATTAACCCTTATGCATCGTATTTTGCGATGAGATCGTGGCGGATGATATCCTTGCCGTCGGTGCTTATCGCGCGGATACGCTCGTTTGCGATTCTGTGCTTGCGCTTGAGCTCGGTGGCGGTGTCGGCTTCGATGCTGAAGAATGCAACGCGGTCACCGCTGCTGTTTATCTGTGTAAATTTCGCGCCGGGAGTTTTGAAAGCGGAATATGTAGCGATGATGCCTTCACTTAAAAGCTCGTCAAAGCCCTCGAGCGATTTGAGCTCACCGGGATATGTATAAACAAATTCATTGAGAATGAGGTTATCAAGCTTCTTTATCTCGCCGACATGAGGCTTTTCACCGAGAGTCAGAGCAACAACGGCATCAACCACGTCAAAGCCGGACACACGCTTGATCATCTGGAATTTAATACCGCCGCCCGTACGTGCACAGAACTCGATGACGGATATATTTTCGCCGTCACTGATGAGCTGCACAAGCATGGGATTGTTTTTGAGTCCGAACGCATCGGCGATCTTCTGTGCGGTGTCGGCAATTTTATCTGCGATTTCGGGAGAAACGTCAGCAGGGATACGGCTTCTGTTGATTATAAACTTGCCGTCCTCGCCGATTTTATAAATGTTTGTCAGACAAAGTACGTGTGCCTTACCTTCTTCAACGTAAATATCAACGCTGATCTCGTCACCCTCTGCAAATTCCTCGACGATAGCGGTCTTTGTGCGGCTGATCTCGATAGCGACATCAAGTGCGGCACGAAGCTCGTCGATGTTATGTACCTTGCAGACACCGCGCGAGCTGTATGCGTCAACCGGCTTTACGATGATAGGGTAACGCAGATGTGCGATCTTTTCCTCGTCAAAACGGTCGAGGATGACATATTTGGTTGTGGGTATGCCGTTTTCCCAGAAAATCTTCTTCATATAGGATTTTTTGGAAACATTCTCTGCGGTTTCGTAGTCGATATACCACGGCAGACCAAGCTCCTCGGCGATCTGCGCGACAACCTGAAGTACCTGATCGGCGCAAACCGTTATGAGAAAGTCAACCCCCTCGTCGATGGCAACCTGTCTTACGGCGTCCACATCGAGAACGGACACCTTATAGAATTTATCTGCATATGCTCTTGCGGCAACCTTGTCGTTCATATCGGCAAGAATCGTGAATATGCCGCGAGCTTTAAGATTATTGATAAGTTCAATCTGCGGAACTCCTCCGCAAAGTACAAGCGCTTTCATAATGTGTTACTCCCCAATTATTTTTCGATTTTTTCGGGCTCTTTTTCCTGTTGTGTTTTCGGTGTCTTTGCGTTTATTGCATCGTCCTTTGTGAATGCAATGCCGTCCTGCTTTAAGACAACGGCAACGGTTTTGAAAAGAATCTTGATGTCAAACCAAAGGCTGAAATTTTCTATGTATTCGATATCGTATTCGATCTTTTCACTCCAACCAAGATAGTTCCGTCCGTTAACCTGCGCCCAGCCTGTTACTCCGGGACGCATATTAAGACGTGTTTTCTGGCGTTCGTTATAGTTTTCAACCTGATAGGGTAAAGTGGGACGGGGACCTACGAAGCTCATGGTGCCGTTGATGACATTGAATATCTGCATGAGCTCATCAAGGCTGGTTTTGCGAAGAAAAGCACCGATCTTTGTGATGCTTTCCTTGGGTTCAAGCGGTCTGCCGTCTTTGGCGAATCGCTCCTCGGGAATGAGCATGGTTCTGAACTTATAGATTTTGAATATCTTTCCGTTTCTGCCAACTCGCTCCTGAGTGAACACAGCAGGACCTTTTGAGGTCAGCTTGATTGCCAATGGGATAACTATCATAATCGGGATGATAATCATTACGATCAGCATGATAAGCGAGACAGTCAGATCAAAAGCACGTTTTATGAAAAGTTGGAATTTTCGCATGATTCATAGGTCCCCTTTTAGTTACTGTTTCTTCTTTTTAGGCGGAACAAGCGATTTTTCGCCTGCTACATACATCTTGACAAGTCCGATGAGAACGGAGCAGGAGGAAAGATATATGATAACGGGATAAATCTGCTTATAAATAAAGGTACAAATCTCTGTTGCGGTATCACCGCCGATGATCATTGCTGCGACGTATCCGAAGAAGGAAAGTGCACCTGCAAAAAGTGCCACTGTGATACCTATAGCGTATATGTAGGAAAGAACTTTTGCTGTCTTTTCTCTGAAGTTTTTCATAGTGCGAACCTCCTTACAGACCTAAAATGGGGAGAACTCCGAGCAGTACGATAACTTCAAGCACATACTGTACGGCAACCCACCAAAGGTCGTTCTTAAGCGTTTTCGTGAAATCCGATTTCGCAATTGACATACCTGCATACATACCGAGAGCGAAGGGCGGCGTGATTCCGCACATAACTCCGCAGATACAGGGAAGCATTGCCGCAACGAGAAGGGGATCCGCACCTGCGTTTGCAAAGATTACGATGAAAACTTCACCGAGCATAACGACAATAGACGAGCCGGGGATAACCATTGAAATAAAGCAGGTTATAAGCGGAATGATTATTGCGAGCGTGACTATGCCGAAGTTCATTTTTTCAAAAACAGCCTGAAGATCTGCGGCAACGTTAAGATCAGAGAACATTGCGCCGATCATGTAACCGAGAATACAGGTTGCAACAGTGGGAACAAGTCCCTTAACGCTGTTTGCAAAGGTTGAAACGATTGCCTTAGGTGTCGTTGCTTTTTTATCTTTCGTGATCAGGAGACCGAATATGGTTGCGACACCTGCAATGAAGATAAGAAGCGATTTTGAGAAATAGCTTGCGCCGGTTGCACCGAGACGATCGGTGAGGAAGTTTGCGTTGCATACTGCGTCAAAAATGAAGGGGAGCAGGATAACAACGGGGAGAAGTAAACCGGTCCAACCCTCTTTGAGAGTCTGCTTGAGGCTCGGAATGTCTTCTTTTGCCATACCCTTGATCTTATAATATTTACAGAATGCAAAGAGCTGAAGAAATCTCGAAAGAATGAACCAAAGCGAAACGCCCCAACAAACGATCCAGAATTTACCGGTGGTTACAGAGCCTTCACCGTATATAGCGATATACGCGCCGAGAGCGGCAACGATATTTGATGAAGGAGGAATCATGTTTCCGAGGTAGCTTGCTGCACTTTCGACGTTTGCGGCAAGTTCCGGCGGGAATCCGGATTTGATCATTGCAGGGATAGTGATAGTACCGGTTGCCATAACGTTACCGGGGCCGCTTCCGGAGAGTGCACCCATAAAGCTGCTGGCAGCGATAGACGCATAACCTGCACCGCCGGGGATACGCCCGAGAAGCGCGATGATGATCATAACACAGTTGTCGATAACCTTTGTTTTGGTGAGTATCTGCGACATGGCACAGAACGCCATCATTGAATAGAGAAGCGAGGTTCCGAGTGCATCGTCGATATACATGAACACATTCGACCATGTACCGGTTACAAAAAGTAAAATGATAAAGCTTACGAGAATACCCTCATAAATCGGGCGCTTGAAGGCTAAGAACCAGAGGAAGATAGCCGCAAGCATAATAAGAATGTAAATAAATACAACTGGCATAACTTAAACTCCTTAATTTATGATTTTTTGTCATCCGTCTGCAACGAGTCGAATTTGTTTCGGCTGCAACGAGCCGTGCGGTCTGCCTTATATTAAAAGGGCAATGACCGTTTTTGCCAGATATTCCATGTCAGACGCAGAATAATCCGGCTCAATCGGGAGCGGAAGCAATCCTTCGGAAAATGTTTTTTCGGCAAGACCGTCAAATTCCGCAGAAAGTGTTCCTCTCCACATTAAGGGGATATATATTTTCTTCTCGACGAGACGGCTGCGAATATCCGCTGTTACCAGCAACGGGTAGAACTGCGGTGCAAAATTGCCGTCTTGATCGATGGAAAGCAAATTATACTGTGCCAATGAGTTATGAAGTATACCAAAGTTTCGCTGTCTTGATTTCTTTTCGTCCTCATAATTTACCGAGGCGAGAAGTGTTTTTGTTAAATCGGACATCGCTTTTCTCAAAGTGACAAGCTCCTGTTCGTTTGTCTGTGATTCCTTATATGCCGCGCCTTGCCCGAGCTCAAGCGCATGAAACAGCATTCTTGTGCGCTTATACGAAATATCGGTTTCAAGCGTGGGGATGTTTTTAAACGGTGTACTCGAAACAAGATATGCACCGTCGGGTACGGCAAAGAACTTTCGTGCACTGTAAATTATGTACGTGTTTTCCGCCGTGGACGCATCCTCGAAAAATGCCATTGAGTTATCAACGATTTTATTCTTGAATGGCGCGGATTTAATATACTCGGTACAAAGGCCGTGGTAATTGATAAGAAATACCGCGTCGCCATCCTGCTCGTCGATATCAACGGGGAGAAAATTCTTGTCGATGTGATAATGTACACATTCAATTCCGAGCTCGGCTGCGATCTTTTCCCAGACCGTCGAAGCGTAAAACGGAATGAACACACGTTTCGCGCCGGTTTCTTTAAGTGCACACCAAAATGCAGTGTATTCGCTGTTCAGCGCGAGAACGGTATCGCTCTCGGTGAAATACGGTGAATTTTTCTGTAAACGGAATTTGAGACAGCCGCCGAACTCTTTTATGGGTTCACTCTTGATTGTGTGCTTACCGCGAGAGGCGGTTTCGTTGTTGTATTCAAAGCTTACGCAGGCACGCATTTTCGGCAGAGTGTCTGCAAGCTTAACAGGCTTTGCGCAGGCGATGTCGATAACGGCTCGCACATAGTCAAATCCGCATGCGAGCGGAACAAGATGAGTTCCGATATAGTCGCCGTACATTGTCGGGGTTATTTCGATTATGTAAGGGGTATTGTTTTTGTCAACGATAAATTCAATCGAGGATGCACCCTCCCGAAGACCGAGCACTTTAAGTATCGTCGGGACGATTTCGCGGAGCTTGTTTTCGGTTGAGAGCGGAAATATCGCCGGCTGCACATGACGGTATTCGCAAATGTGTTTGCCGAGGAGAGCGGTATCTCTCTGTGTAAAGCCGACGATTTTATGCTCGTTATTGCACGAAAGACATTCGCAGCTGTAAAGCTGACCGTCGATGAATTCCTCAACAATTGCCTTTCGCTCAAATGACACCTCTCGTGCATTGTTGATCGCGCCGAAAAGTTCACCCACATCGTTTATGTATGCAAGTCCGCGTCCGCCCGAGCGGTCACTCGGCTTTACGATCAGCGGATACGTAAGCGAGTTAAGCGTATCAAACGGAATAGTGTCTCCGATTTCGGCATATTTCGGCTGTGGGATACCTGCCTCGGTGAGTTTGCTTCGCATACGGAGCTTATTTGATGCGCCGATTACATTTTCAAAGCGGTTACCGGGGAGTCCGAGCGACTCTGCAACATATGCAGTTGTCTGTGCGGCGATGTCTGAACCGATTGAAATAATGGCGTCAATGCCAATCTCCTTGCATTTTGCGAAAATTTCTTCTTTGTTGTTTGCGCTGATCGGATAAAAGTGATCGGAGGTTTCCTCGCCGATCTCACCACCCGTCTGCCATGCGAAGGTGTGGGTTTCAAAGCCCATTTCTCCCGCTTTAAGTATCAGAGGGTTCTGCTGGTCGTTTGCGCCTATGATCGCAAGCTTCTTTTTCATAGCTTTGATTATCGTTTAATTAAAACAGCCCTTGATGAGCTCGATGATGATATCCTGCTCCTCTGCGGTCATCTTGTTGTCGCTCGGCAGGCAGAGTCCGCGGTCGAAAATATCCGCGCCTACGTCAATACAGCCGCCTGCGATATATGCGTTTGTTCTGCCTCGACCGTTTCCGTCCTTGGTGATGAACGGGTTCATGCGGTACATCGGCTGCATATGCATGGGCTTCCAGATCGGTCTGCCCTCAGCGTTGTATTTTGCAAGGGTTTCGAGTATTTCAGTCGGACAGGATTTGCCCGGCTCGGAAATATAGCAGGCGTCGTTATCGCTTCTGACCTGCTTACACATTGCGTCCTTGTTTATGAGCATACATGAAAGCCAGAAGTTCGGCTCCATGATGTTTTCATCGTATGGGTTCATGGTTACGGGAAGAGCCTTGAAGCCTTCCTTGTAACGCTCGTAAATTGCCTTCTTCTGCGCGATATGCTCCTCGAGGTAGGGAAGCTGTCCGCGTACAACGCCTGCGATGACGTTACTCATGCGGTAATTGTAACCAACCTCCTCATGCTGATACCACGGAGCGTTCTCACGACTCTGCGTTGACCATTTGCGTGCCTTGTTTGCCGCTTCGAGGTCGTCGGTCAAGAGCATACCGCCGGATGAACCGGTGATTATCTTGTTTCCGTTGAAGGAGATTGCGTTATATGTACCGAATGTACCGGTTTGTCTGCCTTTGTATGTTGCGCCGAGGGATTCTGCCGCGTCCTCGATGATGATCGCGCCGTGCTTTTCTGCAATGGCACAGATCTCGTCAAGCTTTGCGGGAGTTCCGTAAAGGTTAGCAATCACGATGACCTTGGTTTCGGGATAAATCTCAAACGCCTTTTCGAGCGCGACGGGATCCATATTCCATGTGTCGTATTCCGTGTCGATAAAGATGGGCGTTGCCTTTTCGTAAATGACAGGGTTGACGGTTGCGTCAAATGTCATATCGGTACAAAATACAGTATCACCCTGCTTAACTCCGGCGAGCTTTACGGCAAGGTGAAGTGCTGATGTTCCGCACGAGAGCGCAACTGCATATTTGCATCCGACTTTTTCGGCGATGCTTTTCTCGAGAACATTGATATTTTCGCCAACGGTGGACATCCAGTTGGTGTCGTATGCTTCTTTAACATACTTTATTTCATCCCCATGCATTGTGGGGGAGGACAGATAGATTTTTTTCTCAAACGGTTTCATGCTGCATTACCTTCTTACTTTACATATTTTTTGTAATATAGGAATTTGCCGTGCCCAGCATCCGAGCGTAATCATACGTATACCTTATATTATTATATCACACCGATTAGCAAATGTCAAGGGTGACAAGGGGATTTTAACATAAATGTGTCGAATTTTTTAAGTGCGAGAACAAAGGCGGAAAGTTTATGCGCTCATGTATAAAATAAAATGTCGAAAAAATTGGGGATGTTGGTGATATTGGAGAAAATTTGCAAGGGTGGTTGATTTTAGTGAAGTGATGTGATACAATTACTGTGTATAAGTCTACCTAAATTTTGCAGGAGGACAGTTTATGAAAAAGATTATTAAGTATATTTTAATGTGCACGGTGGTGACGGTACTGCTCGGACTTGCGGTTTTCGCGAGAACGACCACTGCAAGCGGTACGTGCGGAGACAACCTCACATGGACACTGTATGATGACGGAGAGCTGGCTATCGATGGTACGGGTGAGATGTGGGATTGGAGCAGTCCTTCGAGTGCGCCGTGGTATAGCTACCAGCGGCATATTGAAGCTGTTACAATCGAATCCGACGTAACGACTATCGGTAACTATGCGTTCTACGCTTGCATCGAACTGGCAAGCGTGGATATCGGAGACAGCGTAACGACCATCGGTGACTATGCCTTCAAAGGTTGCGCCAGCCTTACGAGCGTTACCATCGAAGATAGTGTAACTACCATCGGTAGTTATGCATTCTACAATTGCACGAGCCTTATGAACGTAAACATAGGAGAAAGAGTAACGAGCATCGGAAACCATGCATTCAGTGAGTGCTATATTTTGACGAGCGTAGATATAGGAGGAAGAGTGGCGAGCATTGGCGCTTTTGCATTCAGTAATTGCGACGACCTGACGAACGTATACATCCCCGATGGCGTAACGAGCATCGGTGGGTATGCATTCGCTTATTGTAACAGCCTCATTAGTGTATACGTCGGAGATAGCGTAATGACCATCGGCAACTATGCATTCTACGATTGCGACAGCCTGATAAGCGTGGAAATCCCCAACGGTGTAACGAGTATCGGCGATCATGTATTCAGTGATTGTGTTAGCCTAACAAGTGTGGAAATCCCCAATAGCGTAACAACTATCGACGACTATGCATTCTGCAATTGCGAGAGCCTGACGAGCGTGGAAATCCCCAATAGCGTAACGAGTATCGGCGATCATGTATTCAATGGTTGTGTTAGCCTAACAAGCGTGAAAATCTCCGAAAGCGTAACGAGTATCGGTGATTATGCATTCTATTATTGTCCCAGCCTGACGAGAATAACGGTTGATGAAAACAATGCAAACTATTCGAGCGATGGTAGCGGTGTTCTTTTCAATAAGGATAAGACCACTTTAATTAAGTATACCGTCGGAAACGCGAGGACTGCTTACACTATTCCTAATAGTGTAATGAGTATTGACGATTATGCGTTCAGGTATTGCAGCAGCCTGACGAGCGTTACCATCGGCAACAGCGTAACGACCATCGGTAGCTTGGCATTCCAAGAATGCATCAACCTTACGAGCGTAGAGATTCCAGACAGCGTAACGAGTATTGGATATATGGCATTCGTTGGTTGCGACAGTCTGACGAAGGCAATAATACGTTCAAAAACTGTTACATTTGGCTCCTCCGTGTTCTACTGCATCCCGAAGACCCTCGAAATCCACGGCTACACCGGCTCAACTGCGGAAACTTACGCAAAAGAAAACGGTCACACATTTGTTGTGCTTCGAGGGATTATCGCTTCAGGCACCTGCGGCGACAACCTCACGTGGACGCTGTACGATGATGGCGAGCTGGTTATCGATGGTACGGGCGCGATGGCGGATTGGAATAGTTCTTCATCTGTGCCGTGGTACAGCTATCGCAATCAGATTAAAAAGGTTACCATCGGCAACGGCATAACAAGTATTGGAAATCATGCATTTTATAATTGCGGGAATCTCACAAGTGTAACTATCCCTGGTAGTATAACAAGCATTGGAAATTTTTCATTTGACAACTGTACAAATCTTGCAGATATATCACTCCCCAGCGGCATAACAAACATTGGCAGTTATGCGTTCAGCGGTTGTGATGCTCTAAAAAACATACTGATTCCTGCCAGTGTAACAAGCATTGGTAATGACGCATTCTTTAGTTGCGCTAGTCTTGCGAATATTACTGTGAATGTAAACAACACAGTTTATTCAAGTGATGAATACGGTGTGCTATTCAACAAGGATAAAACCGAGCTTATACAGTATCCTGTAGGCAATATAAGAGAAACATACACTGTTCCGGATAGCGTGACATACATTTATTTCAGGTCGTTTGGAAAATGTGCTAATCTCACAAATATCGTGGTAAATGCAACTAATAAAAATTATTCGAGCGATGAATACGGGGTGCTGTTCAATAAGGATAAAACCACGTTAATACAGTATCCTATAGGTAATACAAGAAAAACTTATATTATTCCTGATAGTGTAACATATATTGAGTATGAGGCTTTTTACTACTGCGACAGCCTTACAAACATAACCATTCCAGACAGTGTAGTGGATATTGGTTGGATTGCGTTTGAAAGATGCACCGGCCTAACAAGCGTAACCATCCCCGATAGCGTAACAAGCATTGGTTTTTCTGCATTTGGTTACTGTAGTGGGCTAACAAGCGTAATTCTCCCTAACGGCTTAACGAGTATTGATGATAATACGTTTTATGTTTGCAGATCGCTTACAAGCATAACCATACCCGATAGTGTAACCAGTATCGGTGATGCAGCGTTCGCTTGGTGCACCAATATGACTAAAGCGACTGTTTACTCGCGTGATGTGGAATTTGGCGAGGATGTATTCGCCGAAGCAGCCGACGGTTTCGAAATTCACGGTTACACCGGCTCTACCGCGGAAGCCTATGCAAGCGAGAACGGTCACATATTTGTCCCCATTCCCATCGACCTCGCCGGAGTAACGATGACGCTCGGCAGCTCACTTTCCCTCGACTTCGCGATCGACACATCCAAAATCGACGGCACGGACAACTATGCCGAAATGACTATCGTCTACGCGGACGGCAGACCTTCCGAAACCGTAACCGTACCGCAGTCCGAGTGGACGTTATACGGCGGAACGATTTACACCGCTAAATTTACGGGCATGGCGGCGAAACAGATGAACGACAAGGTTACAGCGGTGTTCTACAACGCGAAGGGACAAATCCTTACAAACACGCGAACCGAGAGCATCGTGTCAGTTGCGCTCGATAAGCTCAACGGCAGTGCGGCAAGCAATAAGAAGCTCCGTACAGTATACGTCGATATGCTTAACTACGGCGCGGCGGCGCAGGAGCAGTTCGATTACGATGTTGAGAATCTTGCCAACAGTGCTGTTACAGAAGCACAGCAGGCTTGGGCGACGGAAATGTTCGATTTGACCGACAACCGCATTAGCGGCACAGGTTACGCCGGAACGACGCTTACTCTTGAAAACGAGATAACCCTTGATCTTGTTTTCAAAAACACCGCAGTCGGTAAGGATTACAGTGAGCTTTATGCAATTGCGACATACACCGATCACTATGGAAAAGCGAAAGAAGTACGCATTGATGGAGCAAATTTCATCAAGTACAGCAGCTCACTCTGTCAGGTATCAATTACCGGTATGGCTGTTGCTGATTACAAAGCAGTTGTAAATTGCACGGTTTACAGTGCGGACGGAACTGCATTAGCAAACGCCTCCGACAGTGTTGAAAGCTATGCTTGCCGTAACGCGGACTTCCTCGCAGGAACCGTTGACACCATCGTCAAATTCGGCGCATCGTCGTATAACTATTTCCACTGATATCGCATAGAATATCATCACATCCTCACTCATAACGGGTGGGGATGTTTTTGCGTTTTTACAGAAGTTAATCAAATTAATTCTCATAAAAAATTCGACACAAAAACGAAAAAAATAATTTTATTTGTGTTGGTTGGTTTTATGTAATGTCAACGAAATTTTTTCTGACGCGGAAAAAACGTCTGATTTTTATTGACAGCACTTGTTCATTTGTGGTATACTTTAGAACAGATTACTGTCTGTTAATATAATTAAATATTTCCCGGATAGTATTCTGAAAAATTATCTTAATCTTTCCTGACTGTTTCAGGCGTTTTTGCGAATGGAGAAAACAGGGGAGCCTAAGAAAAATCTAAAGAAAGGTATACGTACTTATGAAAAAAACATTCAAGTCAATTCTCAGCGTGATGCTTGTAATATCCATGATAATGGGTATGAGCGGTATCTGTGCAGTTTCTGCCGCTGAGGATACACAAACCCAGGCAGAGGACAGAGGCGCTCCTAACGCAGATGTTTCCATCCTCAAGCCTCTCACGCTCACAGCAGCTGAGCATGACTATATGGCGTGGCCGAGCGGTGACAGTACCGTTGACCGTCCTCTCCAGATGGTTATGAACTTCAAGGCTAACGAAACAATGGAAGAAGCAGCTGCAGGCGCGTTTGCAGACTTCAAGTGTGATTTCTATCTCACATTTACAGGTCTTGCAAACGGCAGCATCGTTGCCGATGACTGCTACCTTGCAGGTAACTACGGTTCATTCGGTTGGATAGTAATTCCGGCAGACGGTTTAGAGCTTGAAGACGGCGTTGAATATCCCGTAATGGCTGCATACGATGCAAACCTCAAGTATGCTCAGGATATCTGCGGCTCTGTTAAGGATTTCACCGCGGCTATTTATGTAGCTCCCGAAATTCTCGAAGCTAACCCTGATTTCGCAGTTTCTCTCGCTCTCAAGATGACAAATCCTGAGGATGAGACAGATGTTATCACAGTTGGTGAGCCTGCAGTGTTCAATGCAACAGCTCTCAACCTCAGCGCGGATGTTCCTGCTGTTGAGGATGACGGTCTTGCAAATGAAGCAAATCTTGATGCAATCGAGGATGCACGTGCAGAGCTTCTCGCACTCGGCGTTACCGAAGCAGAGGCTGCAGACGCAACTGCGACAATCGACATCACAATCGCATCGACTCCCGACGAGAACGGCGTTATCGTTTACAATGTTGCTCCGACTCTCACAGCAGGCGGCAAGAGCGTAAAGATGTCCTCCTTCGCAGAGGCGCTCACATTCCGTCTCCCCGTTCTTGCAACAGAGACAAAGACCGCTGCAAATGTATATCATGACGGCGCTCTTATGGGTACATATGATATAATTGAAGAAGACGGACAGAAGTTCGTTGAGGTTTCCTCCGATACCTTCTCCGAATATACCGTTGAACCGGTTGAGGCAGACAGAGGCGAACCCAATGCAACTGTTTCCATCCTCAAGCCTCTCACGCTCACAGCAGCTGAGCATGGCTATATGGCGTGGCCGAGCGGTGACACCACCGTTGACCGTCCTCTCCAGATGGTTATGAACTTCAAGGCTAACGAAACAATGGAAGAAGCAGCTGCAGGCGCGTTTGCAGACTTCAAGTGTGATTTCTATCTCACATTTACAGGTCTTGCAAACGGCAGCATCGTTGCCGATGACTGCTACCTTGCAGGTAACTACGGTTCATTCGGTTGGATAGTAATTCCGGCAGACGGTTTAGAGCTTGAAGACGGCGTTGAATATCCCGTAATGGCTGCATACGATGCAAACCTCAAGTATGCTCAGGATATCTGCGGCTCTGTTAAGGATTTCACCGCGGCTATTTATGTAGCTCCCGAAATTCTCGAAGCTAACCCTGATTTCGCAGTTTCTCTCGCTCTCAAGATGACAAATCCTGAGGATGAGACAGATGTTATCACAGTTGGTGAGCCTGCAGTGTTCAATGCAACAGCTCTCAACCTCAGCGCGGATGTTCCTGCTGTTGAGGATGACGGTCTTGCAAATGAAGCAAATCTTGATGCAATCGAGGATGCACGTGCAGAGCTTCTCGCACTCGGCGTTACCGAAGCAGAGGCTGCAGACGCAACTGCGACAATCGACATCACAATCGCATCGACTCCCGACGAGAACGGCGTTATCGTTTACAATGTTGCTCCGACTCTCACAGCAGGCGGCAAGAGCGTAAAGATGTCCTCCTTCGCAGAGGCGCTCACATTCCGTCTCCCCGTTCTTGCAACAGAGACAAAGACCGCTGCAAATGTATATCATGACGGCGCTCTTATGGGTACATATGATATAATTGAAGAAGACGGACAGAAGTTCGTTGAGGTTTCCTCCGATACCTTCTCCGAATATACCGTTGAACCGGTTGAGACTGAAACTGCTGTTGCACAGATCGGCACCGAAACATTCACAACTGTTCTCGATGCTATTGCTTATGCAGTTGAAAACGGTTCCACCGAGATCAAGCTTCTCGCAGATTCGAGAGAGGTCATGCCCACCGATGTTGAGATCGTTCTCAAAAATGACCTTACCATCACAGCTGATGCTCCTGTAACTGCAGCATTCTATAATGACGGAACAACATATGACTTCGTAATCGACTGCGAGGGTTATGGCGACTACACATTTACTGTTGCTGAGAACGTAACATTCACTCTCGAAGATAGAGTTATCTGGGTTGGTTATTACGGAAGTAACATTGATGTTGTTGTTGACGGAACACTCAACGGATATCAGGTATGGGTTGGCGGCGATGTTTATGTCAATGCAACCGGTACTCTCAAGTCCTCCGGCGAAGCTCTCGTAATCCGCAGAGGCAAAACAATTTTTGTTGACGGCGGTAAGATTGACGCTAACTACTTCAACATTCTTTCCGGCAACATCTTTGCAGAAAACGGCGCAGAGATTGAGTGCGGTCCTCTTTGGATCAACAATACCGGCTCGTATGCAAATGAAGGTGGCGCAAGTGTCACCCTTTGGGATTCAACTCTCACAAGCTCCGGTAATATTACCGCTGCAACAAGCATTGAATCCGGTGTATACATCGACGTATATAACTCTACCGCAACATTCACAAACTTCAATGGCTACGGCGCAAGCAGCTTTGATGCAAACACCACTGTTTATGTAAACGGCGAAACCGGTACACTTGATGTTAAGGATCTCGTGAACAACGGTACCGTTGAGGTTTATGACGGCGGTACACTTAACGTTCCTGCAAATGCAAGCGTAACCAATAACGGTGCGATTGTTCTTGAAGCAGGTTCCACCATCGCAGGTCCCGAGAATATGGGTGTAACCGTTGATGCTGATGACGTGGAAGTAGAGTATGTTGACGGCAAGTATGTTGTTGTTGAGACTGAAACGACGAAGGTTGCCGAGGTCAACGGTGTTCAGTATGAAACTCTCGCTGAAGCAATCGGCGCGGCTGATGACGGCGACACAATCACTGTAATCGCTGATATTTATGATGAAGATGTAACTGTTACCAAAAGCGTAACCATTACGGGCACCGCAACTCTTGAAGATGTTTCTATAAGCGGCGCAAGCGGAATTTCGCTCACAGTTGCAAACCTCACCTTCATCGGCGATTCATGGATCAACTCGAACGGTGCCGCTTCGCTTACAGTAAGCGGAGTAACTGCAGAATATATTACTCCTATCTGTACCACTGCCACAAACTCAAGATCTGCATTCATTGCTCTTGGCAGCAGTGAGCAGGCAACTCTCGCGCTCACTGTTGAAAACTGTAATATTTCCACCTATATTGACGCCACAGACGCTATTCTCGGATGGGCGGCTATAACCGAAGCGAATATTACAGGAAATACTTTCGGTGCTGAAGATGCTTACTTTGACAGCGGTGACGCAGTTAAGTTTATGTCCATCGCAGACGGTGCTGTGATAAATATTGTAGGCAACACTGTATATTCAGATTACAACGGTATTGTATTCGCTCAGAATACCACACGTGATAACGCATATACCGTATATCTTGACGATAATACGTTTGTTGGTTCTGCAGATCACGTCTGGCTCGAAGTATCCGGCGCGACCACCTGCCACGCTGCTGTTAATGCAACAAGCACTAACACGGTGAACGGCGAGACATTCACTGCAGATGACATCAAGGCTACGAGCCGAATCACAACATGGACTGCTTACACCGGCGTTGATGTTGTTCTTGATGAAGATGGCAAGGTTATCGGCGGTACATTCGCAAATATTGCGGAGGATGCAATCGCGGATGGATATGAGCTTGATGAAAACGGCGCAGTTGTCACTTCTCCTGTCGCTAAGATTACCGATGCTAACGGCAATGTTACATCCTACGATTCCTTCGCAGCGGCATATGCAGCTGCAGTTAACGGCGACACGATCACTCTTTATGCGGATGTATACCTCACCGACAAGTTTTACATTGCCAAGGAAATTACCATTGACGGTAACGGAAACAGCATCATCGCAGATGCAACTGCTGTTTGGTACACCGTAAGCGGTAAGCTCAACATCAAGAATTACAAGACACATCTTATCGGAGTTAATGCAAACAACATTACTCTCAAGGATATCACCCTTGACTGCAACAACAATGCGGCAGGTATCAATATCTACTGCGCACAGAATGTTGTATTCGACAATGTTGCAATCATCAATGCAACAAAGGGATTTGCGGCACTTACAGTTAACGGCTCGACTCTCACTGTAAAGAACGAGTTTACGACAGTCGGCAATTCGGTTGCTATGGATATCAGCAACGGTGACGGTGTCACATCCGACCTCGGCGTAACCGTTGAAGAGGGAACAGTTCTTGACCTTGCTGATAAGACAGTTAAGTTCGCATCTGTCGCTGAGCTTGATATGACTGCGGCAGTTAACGCAGAAGGCGAACCCTACTTTGCAGCTCAGGATGTTGCATATCTCTACACCGAAAATCAGATGAACAGCCGTACCACTGCTTACGGTAACGGTCTCACTCTCCTCTCGGATGTTGAAGTTAACAGAAACATTACGCTTTCCGGCGGTACTCTCGATCTTAACGGCAACAATCTCACCGTTGCAGAGGGATATGCTGTTGCGGTTTCCGGAAATGTAACCATCGCAGGCGAAGGCGAATTTAATGCTGATGTTACACTTACCAAGGCATCCGCAACCCTTACAGCTCCCGAAAATATTAACGTTTCTTCTTCAGCCGGAGATGTTGTCTACAAGGACGGCGCTTACGTTGTTTTCGAGGCTATCGAATTTGACGGCACAACAATGACTCTCGGCGCAAGCCTCTCGCTCGACTTTGCTGTCGACACCGCAAAGCTTGACGGAACCGACAACTATGCAGTTCTCACTCACGCTTATGCAGACGGCAGAACCGAGACAGTTACCGTTCCCCAGTCTGAATGGACCGTTTACTCCGGTACTGTTTACACCATTCATTTTAACGGCCTTGCAGCTAAGCAGATGAATGACACCGTAACCGTTACCGTTTACAACGCAGCTGATGAGGCAGTTTCCGTCACACTCACCGACAGCATCATCGCTTATGCAACACGTATGCTCGACAGTGATGAGGTTAAGGCTGATGCCGAGCTTATGACTCTGTATGTTGATATGCTTAACTACGGTGCGGCAGCTCAGGAACAGTTCGGTTACGATACTGAAAACCTTGCAAACCGCAACCTCACCGATGAGCAGAAGGCATATGCAACCGCAGCTGTTGAAACAACCGACAACCGCGTAAAGGGTACAGGCTACGTTGGAAGCACACTTACTCTTGAAAGCGTAATTGAGCTTGACCTTGTATTTGCTGATAACAAAATCGGCTCCGATTACAGCACACTCTATGCAATCGTAACCTATACAGACCATTACGGTCATGCTAAGGAGCTCCGCATTGAGGGAACTGACTTCATCGAGTACGGTTCTATCATGTGCCAGGTATCCGTAACCGGTATGGCAATTGCAGACTTCAGAAGCGTTGTTGAATGCACGGTTTATAATGCAGACGGAGAGGCACTTGCAAGCGCATCCGACAGCATTGAATCTTATGCAAATCGTAACGCTGCAAGCCTTGGCGCAATCGTTGACACCATCGTTAAGTTTGGTGCATCGAGCTACAATTACTTCCATTAATTAAGGCTTAAAACACTTCATCCCCATCCTTTCACTATTATCGGATGGGGATGCTTTTATTTTTACGGAAACTCCCAATTACCTTTTGTGTTCCCGCTGATATTAGGCACGTCAAAGCCTCCCTCCGAGAGGGAGGTGGCACGCGAAGCGTGACGGAAGGAGCCTGCGTAACTATGGATTTAGCTTGTTTTTCCGGATACGTACTCTCCCTCAGTCGCCAAAGGCGACAGCTCCCTCCCGGAGGGAGCCTCATAAAAGGCGACATTTATCCGTGAACACATAGTCGAATTGGGATTACGAAAAAAGAAACGCGCCGCATATTCTGCAGCGCGCTGTTGATTGTTTGATTATTCAGCAGTGTAGTTGTCGAAATAACCCTGGATGAAGACGATCGGTGTGCCCTTGTCGCCCGAACCGGAGGTGAGGTCACAGAGTGAACCGATAAGGTCGGTAAGCTGGCGAGGTGTTGTTCCCTCAGATGCCATCTTTCCAACGAGGTTGTCGTCTTTCTCGGAAATCTTGTTTTTGATCGCTTCCTTGAGTGCGTCGCCCGAGAGGTCGGCGAAATCGTTATCAGCGAGGTACTTTAACTTAAGCTCATTCGGTGTGCCCTCGAGTCCCTTTGTGTATGCAGGTGCAACAACCGGGTCTGCAAGCTCCCAGATCTTTCCGACGGGATCCTTGAATGCGCCGTCACCGTACACCATTACTTCAATAGTCTTACCGGTTGCATCGTAGAGCTTCTTCTGAATAGCGTCAACAACAGGCTGACAGTCGCGAGGGAAGAGCTTAACCTGGTCATCGGTTGCTTTGTTTGAACCGAGCAGACCGTAATCCTTGTTATATCCGCTGCCGTTGATGGGAGCTGTGAGAATTTCGTCAAGTCCGAGAACGATATCAGCGCCTGCTGCCTTGAGAATGCGCTTTGTACGTGCTCTTGTGTGAATGTCGCAGCAGAGTACATTTTTGGTATAATCGAGGATCGCCTTGGGATTGTTTGCGAAGATGATCTCGCAGTCTGCGCCGCATTCGCGGATAAGCTCCTCATAGTATTCAACGTAATCAACGCCGGTGAATCTGTGCTTCTCATAGCCGAAAAGCTCACGGTATTTTGCAAGCGAGAGAACATCAGTATAAGGATTGACACCCTTTTCATCGAGCGCGTCTATGCTGACAAGGTGGTTGCCAACCTCATCGGAGGGATAGGAAAGCATGAGAACGATCTTCTTTGCGCCCTTGGCAATACCGCGCAGGCAGACAGAGAAACGGTTACGGCTGAGAATGGGAAAGATTACGCCGACTGTTTCGCCGCCGAATTTTGCTTTTATATCAACAGCGATATCGTCAACAGTTGCGTAGTTACCCTGCGCTCTTGCAACGACCGCCTCGGTCATAGCGACGATGTCACGGTCATGGAAAGTGAATCCGTCGTCCTTCTGTGCCTCGAGAATTGAGGAAACAACGATATCAACGATGTCATCACCGTTTCTTATAATAGGTGCTCTGACACCGCGGGATACTGTGCCAATCATACGACTCATAATTATTATAACTCCTTTAGTGCGATTTATAGCTTGATGATTTCTCATCTAAATCACACCAATTATATATTATACCACACGAACTTATTTTTTTCAATATTTTTTATAAAATTTTTCGGTAATGATATCATAAAAAATTTCCCTGCGAAGAAACCTCTTTTTGGATATTTTGTGAGGGTACAGTGTGAGTTTATGTGTGTTTATGTCAAAATGTCGGGATGGTATAGTTTGTGCAGTCGATTTTTTTATTATACTGCAAAAAAATGGCAATTGGAAGATGAAAATTGAAATTTCCTATTGATATTTGTTCCCAAATATGTTATAATGTTATCTGTGATAATGTTCACGAAAGTGATAATATATAAGGAGTGCAAATCTATGAAAAAGACTTATTCCGGAAAAACAAAAGACGTATACGCTCTTGATAACGGCAACGTAATGCTCAAGTTTAAGGATGACTGCACCGGTAGGGACGGCGTGTTCGATCCCGGCGAAAATACTGTCGGACTCACAATCGAGGGTATCGGCAAGGCAAATCTTCAGACCTCGGTTTACTATTTCGAGCTTTTAAAGAAAGCAGGCATCAAGACTCATTATGTTTCTGCTAATATTGACGAGGCTACAATGGAGGTTCTTCCTGCAGAGTGCTTTGGTAAGGACCTTGGCGGAAACGGACTTGAGGTTATCTGCCGTCTCGTTGCAACGGGAAGCTTCATCCGCAGATACGGCGAATACATCAAGGACGGCACTGTCCTCGAGGGCGGTTACGTTGAATGTACCTTCAAGAACGATGAAAAGGGCGATCCGCTTGTAACAGGCGAGGGACTTGCAGCGCTCAAGGTTATGACTCCTGCGATGTTCGAATCCATGAAAGAGCAGACCCTCAAGATCACGAAGATTGTTGCTGACGACCTTAAGACTATCGGTCTTGATCTTTGGGACATCAAGTTTGAGTTCGGTTACAACAACGGTGAGGTTATCCTCATTGACGAGATCGCATCCGGTAACATGAGAGTTTACAAGGACGGCAAGATCGTTGATCCCGTTGAGCTCACCAAGATGATCAACAACAGATAAGTTAATAATTCATGCAGTCTCTGTTTTATATGGCAGAGACTGTTTTTTGTTTGGAAATATTACATTATTTGTCGTTATGGGGTTGTTTTTTATATTTCAGTGTGGTATAATTAGGTGGAATAACAAATTAGGGTGATAAAATGAAAAAAACATATGTAACCTCTATGCCGGATCATATCGGTGCATTTTTAAAAGCCAGCAAATGCTTTTTTGCACTTGATATAAATATTACTCGCGTCAGCTACAATAAGGCGGTAGATTCACACACGTTGTTTATTGATGCAGAGGGTACGGAGGAACAGCTTAAAAAGGCGGATGTCGAGCTTGAAAAAATAGGTTATCTGCAGAGCAGTCAAACGAAGGCGAGCATTGTTCTGATAGAGTTTTGTCTCAAGGATGTGCCCGGAAGCGTTACTGATGTGCTAATGCTGATCAGCGAATTTGATTTTAATATTTCATATATCAGCTCACAGGAAAACGGTACAGATTATCAACTGTTTAAGATGGGATTGTATGTTGACGATCCCGAGAAAATTTCCGATTTTCTTAAAGAAGCGGAAAAACTTTGCAAGGTCAGAGTTATTGATTATAACACGTCCGAAAAGGTTTACGATAACAGTATTTTTTACAATACTTACGTTATGGGACTTTCGCAGAAAATGGGACTTTCTGAAGAATTGAAGCGCGAGCTTTTGGTCCACGTCAATCTTGCAATGCAGACGCTTGATGAGCAGGGGTTGTCACCTTACCGCACTTTTGACAGCATTAGTAAGTTTGCGGAGCTTCTGTCAGAATGTCAAGGCAAAAACTTCATGCCGCGAATAAGCGAGCATAAAATCACCGACAGCACTGAGGTAATTCTGATTGAGCCGCCTTGCGGAAGTAACACAATCATAATAAAAAGCTGTGGGGAAGTGTTGTTTATTGACAGCGGATATGCTTGCTACAAGAATGAAATGATTGAAATCTTCAAAAAGATACTCCCTGAGTTTGACAGTATGAAAAAGACCGTACTCGTAACTCACGCTGACGTTGACCACTGCGGACTTTTACCGATGTTCGATGAAATTATAGCAAGCCACAAGACTGCGGTCTGCCTGACAAACGAATATGCGGGCAAAAACGGTTACCGCGAAGAAAATCCGCTGCATAAGCCATACATTAACATTTGCAAAGCACTCACTTACTATACGCCGTCTAATCCGGGGAAAATCACAGTGCCGTGGAATGATACAGAAAACCTTACCGAACCGCTTACGCAGATTGGATTCTTCGATTTCGGAGAGCTGCATTTTGAGGTATATGAGGGCAAGGGCGGTCATCTTCCCGGTGAGATTGTGCTGATTGATTATAGAAACCATTTGGCGTTTACAGGTGATATTTACATTAATGTTCACGGATTGACACAGCAGCAGGCTGAATATAACCAGTATGCCCCGATTCTGATGACTTCCGTTGACACAGCACCAAAGCTTTGCGCTGAGGAAAGAAAAGCGATTATGCAAAGGCTTGGCGTTGGCGATTGGAGGATTTTCGGTTCACACGGATTCAAAAAGGATTATTCGGTTAATATATAAGTTGTTGATCACAAGGAGTTAAACCATGAAGGATCGGAAGCATCTTGAAAGCAAGTCACTCAGTATATTGCTGTTTGCATTTATATTCATGCTGTATGCGGTTGTATATATGACAAAAAGTATGTTCTCATCCGCGATGGCGACAATTGTTGAAGAAGGGTTCATGACAAAATCGCAGACCGGATTTATTAATGCGATGTTTTGGCTTGTTTACGCTGTGTTTCAGATCATCGGCGGTTTTGCTGTTGATAAGTTTTCGCCGCACAAGCTTATAATGATAGGTATCGGCGGTGCTGTGATTGCAAATGCGATCATTTATTGTAATCAGAGCTATCCCGTTATTATAGCCGCTTGGACGTTTAACGCTATAATACAGTTCGGACTTTGGCCGGGGGTTTTTAAAATCGTTTCAACACAGACCGCACCTGCTGTCAGCGGTATAGCGGTTTTCTGGCTGCTCTTTTCAACGAGTGTCGGTCTCGGACTCAGTATGCTCGTTGCATCCTTTGTGAGTGATTGGCGTCAGAACTTTTTGATCTCGGTGATAAGTCTTTTGGCTTTTCTTTTGATGTATATTGTTTTTTATAGGTTTATTGATAAGAAAATGATATCGGATGAAGTAAGCGAAATTTCCAAGGAAACGAAGCTCGACAAAGAAAAACAGCCGGTACTTCCGCTTATGATGTCGTCGGGACTTATCGCATTTATGGTAGTTTGTCTTTTGAGAACTGCAATTGACAACGGTATCAAGATGATGACTCCCGTTATGCTTATGGAATCGTATGAAGCGCTTCCTGCGGCGATATCCACGAGAATCAGCTCGATACTGGTTCTGTTTTCAGCCGCGGGTATACTCATTTCCGGCTTGGTCAGAAGTAAGATCACCGGAAACGAGGCGAAAGCGCAGATCTTTCTTTACGGCATTTGTATCATACCGCTTGCTGTTGTTTGCTTTGTCGGTTCTGTTCATTATCTTGTTGTACTTATCGCTTTGTCACTTTCTGTTATGGTCATTCACAGTGCATCGCCGTTCAGTCAGTCGTTTCTGGCACTTCGTTTTGATAAGTACGGGCGAATCGGTACAGTATCCGGAATTTTGAATGCCACGGCGAGTATCGGAAATGTGATTGCGTCCTATGGCTTTGCGAAAATGGCGGAAATGGTGCCGTGGAGTACGGTTTCGATAAGCTGGACTGCGGCGGCTCTGATTTGCGCCGGAATTTGCGCAGTGATGATGCCTCGCTGGACGAGATTTATTAAATAATGTGGTAGAGAGAAGCTACTATGACTATACTCGTATAAAAATCATTGTCGGTATGGCAACGTTCGGAAACAAGATTACATTCAAGAAAAAACGATAAACGGAGGTTGTCAGATTGAAATTCAAAACATATTTATTTGACTTTGACGGCACGCTTGTTGATTCAATGCCGGCTTTTATATCAACAATGCTGCGAATCCTTGATGAAAATAATATTAAATACGGAAGCGACATCGTTAAAATCATAACTCCTCTCGGCTACAAGGGTACGGCGAAATACTTTAAGGAGCTTGGCGTTGACATGGAGGTGGACCAAATGGTTGCGCTCATGAACAGCTATGCGCTTGATGAATACAAATACCGTATCGGTGCAAAGTCGAACGTCATAAGCGTCTTGAAGGAGCTTCGGGAAAATGACGCCGATCTTAACGTACTGACGGCGAGTCCTCATTCGATGCTTCACTCCTGTCTTAAGCGGCTAGGGATATATGATCTTTTCACAAATGTATGGTCGTGTGACGATTTTAACACCACAAAAGCCGACACTGCGATATACAAAATGGCGGCTGAAAAAATCGGTAAGCCGATAGGACAGATATTGTTCCTCGATGATAATTATAATGCGGACAAAACCGCGAAGCTTGCCGGAATGAAGGTCTGCGGAGTTTACGACTCGTCCTCTGAAGATTACACAGACGAGATAAAAGGCGTTGCCGATTATTACATATACGATTTTTCGGAACTGCCCCGAATATAATTTTTGATAGTATTATGGAGAAAACAAAATCGGATTATGATATTTTAAAAAGGAGACATAACAATGAAAAAACCATTAACATTCACATCCGAGCTTTGTTCAAACGAAATTAACGTAGGCGACATTATTGAGCTGCGTGATTTCACACCATTTGTACCCGAAGACGCGTTGGCAAATGAAGATGATGCCGACAAAAAAGAGAAGTGGGAGACACGCGAATATCTGCTGATCGACGGAACACCGTGTAAGATGTTGCTTTGCGATTACAGGCTTGATCACAAAACCGAGGATCTGCTTCACTATGACGACAAGGGTACGCCGCCTGTTATCGAGATTAAGGTTCCGTTTAACGGAAGATATGCTATTTATGCAGGTATGCTCTATGACGGTACAATAGACCTCGCGCTCGACGATGAAGATTTTATCGGAGTTTTTCCCGTTCACGGCGCACGCTACGGGCGAGGCTTTGCTGATCCTAAACGTGAATACCGTATGTTTTGGCGAAACGCAGACCTCAAGGATTCCGTTATCCGCATAAGAGTTAAGCATGGCACTTATTCCGTGGCTGACCTTGGTCGTGTTTTTTCATCAATTGCTTCGCTTCAATTTGTGCGTCTGCCCGACGATGCTCCGCTTGCGCCGATTGATAACAATGCTGACAAAGAATTTATTGTTATTGTTGACGGCTTTTCACACTATTTCGGTTGGGGTAAACCCGGCGAATGTATTGATAACCGCCTTGTAAGAGCTTATAAGGGTAGTGACGTTAAAACATTCTTCACTCAGATCATGGGTCCGCTTAACTGGAAGAGCGATGTCAACTCCTATCTCGGAGAGGGTATGACCGAAGAATCGTTTATCGGCAAGCGTTCGGGAGACAGACGTGTTGTAAAATATATTGAGGACACCATCAAGAACGGTAATGAAGCTATCCGCAAGATGACCGAGGAATGTCACAAGTACGGCATGGAAAATCACCTTTCGATCAGAGCAAATCTCTATTGGAAGGGTGACAGCAAATATATGAAGGGCAACAACGACTGGAACGGTCGCTTCTGGAACGAGCACCACGAAACCTGCTGTCTGCCGAACAGTGCACAGCTTGACTTCGGCAAAAAAGAGGTTCAGGATTACCATCTCGCCCTTTACCGTGACACGCTTGAGAAGTTTGATATTGACGGTATTAACCTTGACCTTACACGTTGGCCGAGATGTCTTCGCGCGGAGCTTCACGGCCCTGAAATACTTGTAAATCTTTGCAAGGGCATGAAGGAGATCGCACGCGAATTTGAAAAGAAGCGTGGACACCGCATCAGAGTCAGCCTTACGATGGTTGAATATTTCCATTCGGGAACAACTCTTGAGGCTCAGGCAATCGACTTTGAGGCTCTTTGCGCTTCGGGGGCGCTTGACTTTATCTGCCTGCAGGCGATTGATCACGAAAAGTACGTTAAGATCGCACACAAGTACGGCGTACAGCTTCACGGCGTTCTTGAGGATTATACGCCTCACCACAAGCTTGAAAAGGAAGATCCGCTTTGGGCATGTCCCGATGGAACTACATTCGACGATCCCTGCGCCGGAGAAGAGTTTGCTGATGATAATAAGCCTAAATACAGCTACGTTGGCTCCGGCGTTGCGCCGTTTGAAAGATACCGTCAGATGGATAAATATTATTCGCAGGGGCTTGACGGTGCTGCGGTTTCGAACAACTTTGCCGGTACACTTTATTTTCGTGACTGCGGTCATTCCGATGCTGTTGCAAAGCACGCGGAGGATTTCACCGTGTTCGGTCAGGTGCCGGGCGAGTATATCTTTTTCCTTGCTAAATCAAAATGAAAAAAACAAATTTCTGTGAGCTTGTAACCCCGTTTGAGTTATCGGATGTGACATGGCAGAGTGAATATCCTCGCCCACAGATGGTGAGGGATTCATATTTGCCGCTCTCGGAGGGGTGGCAGCTTTCAATAAAGTCGGGCGGTGAAATAATACCGCTCGGCGATATTAATATGCCGTTTGTGCCCGAATCGAGGTTGTCGGGGATAAAGCGTACACTTGAAAAGGGCGAAAAATTGGTGTATACCTGTCGATTTTCACTGTCTGACGGGTTTAATATCGGACGTGTGATACTGCATTTCGGTGCGGTTGATCAGGTTGCCTGTGTGACGCTGAACGGACAGAACATCGGCTCTCATATTGGCGGATATCTGCCGTTCCGGTTTGACATAACCGAGTATCTTGCGGATGGCGAAAATCTGCTTTGCGTTGAGGTTACAGATGAGCTTGATCTTGATATCCCGTACGGCAAGCAGATGCGCAAGCGCGGCGGTATGTGGTACACGCCGATAAGCGGCATTTGGCAGACAGTATGGCTTGAGAGCGTTCCCGAAAATTATATTTCCTCGCTTCGTATCACGCCGACGCTTGATTCGGTCACAATCGAAACTCGCGGTGGTGAAAAAACCAAAACAGTAACTGTCGAGACGCCTGACGGTGTTACCCAAAAGAACTACAACGGTGACTCGGTGACACTCAAAATCGAAAATCCGCGTCACTGGTCGCCCGAGGACCCGTATCTTTACAGGTTTACGTTAACAGACGGAAGTGACACTATTCGCTCATATTTTGCGCTTCGTACCGTAACAATCGAAAAGGTCGGCGAGAGGGAATACATCTGTCTTAATGGGAAGCCGTACTTTTTCCACGGTTTACTTGATCAAGGGTATTACAGCGACGGAATTTTTCTTCCGTCATCGCCCGAGGGATACCTGTTTGACATACTGAAAATGAAATCGCTCGGCTTCAATATGCTGCGCAAGCACATTAAAATCGAGCCGGAGCTGTTTTACTATTACTGTGATCTTCACGGTATGGTGGTGTTTCAGGATATGGTCAACAGCGGTAAATATAATTTTCTCATTGATACGGCATTGCCGACGGTTGGTTTGAAGCGCGGTATAAAGCATACTGCCTCAAAGCGCAGACGTGAGATTTTTGAGGGGAGCTGTAAAGAAACTGTCGAGCTGCTCTATAACCATCCGTGCGTTTGCTATTATACGGTGTTCAACGAGGGATGGGGACAGTACAATGCCGACAGAATATATACAGAGCTTAAACGCCAAGATCCAACGCGTGTTTTCGATGCGACGTCGGGATGGTTTTTTGAAAAGGAAAGTGACGTTTCGAGCGAACACGTATATTTTAAGAAAATTGATCTTAAAGAGTCAATGCGTCCGCTTGTCCTCTCGGAGTTTGGCGGCTATTCATGCAAAATTGACGGTCATGTTTATAACCTTGAAAAAGCTTACGGTTACCGTACAATGGCAAACTGTGATGAGCTTGATCGGTCACTGCGTACCCTTTATTTTGACGAGGTTATACCGATGATCTCACGCGGACTTTGCGCTGCGGTTTTAACTCAGGTTTCGGACATTGAGGATGAGATAAACGGGCTTGTTACATATGACAGGCAGGTTATAAAGGTTAAAGCGGACACAATGAATGAAATCAAAACGGCAATTGACACTGCGTTTGCAAGTGAGCTTGATGAGAAAGGATGATATCATGAAAAAACGTACCATGACACTGATTTTTCCTTTTATTGCACTGATATTTGAGGTTTTGCCTTACGGTGCTGTGCTTAATTTTGCAAATCCCGACGGGGAGCCGTTTCGCAAGACCTTCTCCTATTTTGATCTTACTCCGTTTGGATACGCAAATTTCGCGCCGCTTATTACGGCACTGCTCACCTGCATTATACTTTTGATCACTCCATTTTATATTGCGACCGGAAACAGAAAAATTGCTGCTGCATCAGCGGTGATATCGGCGCTTACCTTTGCGATTTCGTTAA
>CAYSFT010000018.1:0-39008 GCA_964430755.1 uncultured Lachnospiraceae bacterium
TGCTTCGAACATCGTATCATTCGAGAGGGATGGACACCAACGCTGGCGCGAAGGTTTCCACCCCTCTCGAGCTCTCCCCCTTTCCTTTGCCTGCGCTCGGTTTGCGCTCAACTCCGCCTGACGGCTCCGGATTCGCTTTGTTGGCTGTGACCGCTCGTCCGCCGCCAGCTGCGTCGGCGGCTCAGTGTCTTCATTGGTTCTTTTTGCCATAAAAATATGCACCTCCGAAGTGCTTGACTTTTTGGGTGCATATCAATAACTGTTTTATTATTTCTTTTTTAATATCTTTTTAAGATATTGTCCTGTGTACGATTTCGTACACTTCGCAACCTCCTCGGGCGCGCCTACGGCAACAATCTCACCGCCTCCGTCACCACCCTCCGGGCCGAGGTCGATTATATAATCGGCAGTCTTTATCATATCGAGATTGTGCTCGATAACAAGCACTGTGTTGCCTGCATCAACAAGTCGCTGAAGCACTTCAATGAGCTTTTTGACATCCGCCATGTGCAGTCCTGTCGTCGGCTCATCGAGAATGTAGATGGTTTTGCCTGTTGAACGCTTTGCAAGCTCTGTTGCAAGCTTGACTCTTTGCGCTTCGCCGCCCGAAAGCGTGGTTGACGATTGTCCGATCTTGATGTAACCGAGACCGACATCGAAAAGCGTTTGAAGCTTTCTCGCAAGTCTTGGAAGATCCTTGAAAAATTCGAGTCCTTCCTCAACGGTCATTTCGAGAACGTCGGAAATGTTCTTTCCTTTATATTTGACCTCAAGCGTGTCACGGTTGTAGCGCTTACCTTTACATACGTCGCAGGTGACGTAAACATCGGGCAAAAAGTGCATTTCAATACACTTCACGCCGTCTCCCTCACACGCCTCACACCGACCGCCTTTTACGTTGAACGAAAACCGTCCCGAATTGTAGCCGCGCATTTTTGCATCGGTGGTTTTTGCGAAAAGCTCGCGGATATCGGTGAAAAGTCCCGTGTACGTTGCAGGGTTTGAGCGAGGTGTACGTCCGATTGGGCTCTGGTCAATTGCGATTATCTTGTCGAGGTTATCAATACCCTCGATTTTTTTGTGCTTACCGGGATAGGTGTGTGCACGGTTGAGCTCATGTGCAAGCTTCTGATAGAGTATCGAATTGACAAGCGATGATTTACCCGAGCCCGAAACGCCCGTGACACAGCAGAAAAGTCCAAGCGGTATTGAAACATTTATGTTTTTAAGATTATTTTGCGCCGCGCCGATGACCTTTAAAAATTTTCCGTTGCCCGAGCGTCTTATTGTTGGAACGGCGATTTTTTCTCTGCCGGAAAGATACGCGCCCGTTATCGAATCGGGATGTGCTTTGATTTCATCGGGTGTACCTGCGGCGACGATTTTTCCACCGTGTATACCTGCGCCGGGACCGATATCAACGATATAATCGGATGACTCCATAGTCTCCTCGTCATGTTCGACAACGATAAGGCTGTTTCCGGCATCGCGCAGACGCTTGAGGGTTGCGATGAGCTTTGAATTGTCGCGCTGGTGCAGACCTATACTCGGCTCATCAAGGATATAAAGCACGCCCATCAGCGAGGAGCCTATCTGTGTTGCGAGTCTGATACGCTGTGCCTCACCGCCCGAAAGTGTACCTGCCTTGCGTGCGAGAGTGAGGTATTCGAGTCCGACACTTTCAAGGAAGCCGAGGCGCGATTTAATTTCCTTGATTATCTCTTTTGCGATCGTCATTTCGGTCTCGGTGAACGTGAGCGAATTTACAAATTCGAGCGCCTTTGTAACCGACATACGGCAAAAATCATCAATATTGATACCGCCGACAGTAACCGCAAGCGACATCGGATTAAGACGTTTACCGTGACATTCGGGGCAGGGCGTATCCTCAATGAACTCCTCGTAATATTCATGCTGAGACTGATCGAAACGCTGCTGTATCATGCCGATAACGCCGTCGAATTTAACTCGCTGATGACGCGCAGTGCCCTCCCAAAAGCGTGTTATTTCATAGGTTTCGTTTCCTGTTCCGTAAAGCAAAGCTTTTAGTTGCTTGTCAGTGTATTCATTAAGCGGCATATCGAGTGTGAAGCCGTACTTTTTCGCAACAGCCTCGAAAAGCGGGCCGTTCCAGCTTTGCTCCTCAAGCGACTTGAAGCCGTTGACCTGTACCGCGCCCTCGCGCAGTGAAAGCGATTTGTCGGGCACGACCTTATCCGCTGAAACGATACGCATCTCGCCGAGTCCGGCACATTTTTCGCACGCACCGAAGGGATTGTTAAACGAGAACATTCTCGGTGACAGCTCGCCGACGCTTATACCGTGCTCCTCGCAGGCATAGCTCTGCGAAAACGACATCTCTGTGTCGCCGTCGAACACCTCTCCGTCACGAAGAACGATTGACACAACAAGATTTCCCTCGGTCAGAGCAAGTGCCGTTTCAACCGAGTCGGCAAGACGTGAGCGCATATCCTCGCGGCGTACAAGACGGTCAACGACAATTTCAACCGTGTGTTTGATATTCTTGTCGAGCTTTATCTCCTCGCCGAGGTCATACATCGAGCCGTCAACACGAACGCGGACATATCCGCTCTTTTTCGCATCCTCGAAGATCTTCTCGTGCATACCCTTTTTGCCGCGAACCATCGGAGCAAGCACCATGAAGCGTGTACCCTCGGGAAGTGTCATGATACGGTCGATTATCTGGTCAACGGTCTGCTGGCGTATCTCCTTACCGCAGACGGGACAGTGAGGGATACCGACACGTGCATACAAAAGTCGCAGATAGTCGTATATCTCCGTAACCGTTCCGACAGTTGAGCGAGGGTTCTTTGATGTGGTTTTCTGGTCAATCGAAATTGCCGGCGAAAGTCCCTCGATAGAATCGAGATCGGGCTTGTCAAGTTGACCTAAAAACATTCTCGCGTAGCTTGACAGCGATTCAACAAAGCGTCTGTGTCCCTCGGCATAGATGGTGTCAAACGCGAGAGAGGATTTTCCCGAGCCCGAAAGTCCCGTGAAAACAACGAGCTTGTCGCGCGGGATAGTCAAGTCGACATCCTTTAAGTTGTGTACGCGCACGCCGCGCATTACTAAATCTGCCATTTTTGTATCTCCTGTGGGTTATATACCCTGTAAATTCTTTATCTTATCACGTAAATATGCCGCACGCTCAAATTCGAGCTTCTTCGCCGCCGCTTTCATCTCTGCGGTAAGCTCCTCGATAAGCACCGACCTCTCGTCTGCCGAAAGCTTCTTTTTCTCGCGCAGTGCATCCTTGTATTTCTTTTCGGGTGCATCCTCGGCTTCCTTTTTGCCGATCTCAATGAGGTCACGCACACTCTTTTTGATGGTCTGCGGCGTTATGCCGTTTGCATCGTTATAAGCCCTCTGAAGCTCACGTCTGCGGTTGGTTTCGTCAATTGCCGCCTGCATGGAACGAGTTACGCTATCAGCGTACATGATAACCTTTCCGTCCGAATTACGTGCGGCGCGTCCGATCGTCTGTATAAGTGAGGTTTCCGAGCGCAGGAAACCTTCTTTGTCCGCATCAAGTATCGCAACGAGCGACACCTCGGGAATATCAAGTCCCTCTCGAAGCAGGTTGATTCCGACAAGAACATCGAAAACGCCGAGTCGCAGATCGCGTATAATCTCGCTTCGCTCCATCGTTTCGATCGTATGATGGATATACTTGACCTTGATTAAGTTCATTTCAAGATATTCTGTCAGGTCCTCTGCCATTTTCTTGGTGAGTGTTGTTACAAGCACGCGTTCTCCTCGCTCGGCTCTTGCGTGAATTTCACCGATAAGGTCATCAATCTGTCCCTCAACAGGTCGCACTTCAACCTCGGGATCGAGAAGTCCCGTCGGACGTATGATCTGCTCAACCGTCTGCTCGGAATGGCCTTTCTCATATTCGGATGGCGTTGCGCTGACAAATATCGTTTGGTTCAGCTTCGATTCAAATTCGTCAAAGAAAAGAGGTCTGTTATCAAACGCTGACGGAAGTCTGAATCCAAACTCAACAAGGTTTTGCTTCCTCGCACGGTCACCGCCGCTCATGCCTTTGACCTGCGGAAGCGTTACGTGCGATTCATCGACAAACAGGAGAAAATCCTTTGGGAAATAGTCAAGCAGCGTATATGGAGTTGAGCCGGGCTCACGTCCTGCCATGACACGGGAATAGTTTTCAACACCCGAACAGAAGCCGATCTCACGTAACATTTCGAGGTCGTAACGTGTACGCTCCTCGATGCGCTGTGCCTCAAGTAATTTATTCTGCGAGCGGAAGAAATCGACACGCTCGACAAGCTCTTCCTCAATTTCACGAAGCGCAGCCTCACGGCGTTCATCCGAAACGGCATAGTGAGTCGCAGGATAAATCGCCACATAGGAAAGCGTGCGGATAAGCTCACCGGTAACTGTGTATATTTCTGAAATGCGCTCGATTTCATCGCCGAAAAATTCAACGCGTATCGCTTTGTCACCGCTCGATGCAGGACGTACTTCAACAACGTCGCCGCGCACACGGAATTTATCGCGGACGAAATTCATATCGTTGCGGTCATAGGACATTGAAATGAGACGTTTTGTAAGCTCGTCCCTTTCCATAACCATACCGGGACGCAGTGCGATCAGCATGGACTGGTACTCGGCAGGATCACCGAGCGAATATATACATGACACGCTCGAAACGATTATAACGTCGCGCCGTTCAAAAAGGGAGCTTGTTGCGCTGTGACGGAGCATATCAATTTCATCGTTGACCGAGCTGTCCTTTTCTATATACATATCCTTGCCGGGGATATACGCTTCGGGCTGATAATAGTCGTAGTACGAAACGAAAAATTCCACCGCATTTTCGGGAAAGAACTCACGAAACTCCGAGCAAAGCTGTGCGGCGAGAGTTTTATTGTGAGCAAGCACAAGCGTCGGACGGTTAACTTTAGCGATAATATTCGCCATAGTAAAGGTTTTACCCGAGCCGGTTACGCCGAGCAGGGTTTGATTCTTCATGCCTGCCTCAACGCCTGCGGCAAGTCTGTCAATAGCGGCAGGCTGATCGCCCGTCGGCTTATATGGAGAATGCAGCTTGAATCTGTCCATCGTTTGTACCTCACAGAAAATTTGTTCGCATATTATAGTATAGCACAAATTATTTTAAATGTAAAGTGTTTAATGATGTAAATTAGCGTTCCGCTCCAATTGCCGCGAAACAATCAATGAAGCCACTGAGCCGCTTGCCCTCATCCGGTTTTCGCCGAAAATGCGAAAACCACCTTCCCCCAAGGGAAGGCTTAATGTAACCTTGCATTGCGAAATGAAATAAATGGGTTTTTTGAAATACAATCACTATTTTGTCTTGCCGCCAAACTCACCTAAAGGCTTCCCCTGGGGGAAGCTGTCACGCTTACAGCGTGACTGATGAGGGTTTACTGAAGCTTTGACAACATTAGTGATAGCCTCCCTCTCCGTAAAGTTGCGAAGCAATCTTTTATACCTTTCTCTCAATGTGAGAGGCTTTGAGTGACTTTGCGCCGCGAAAGAGGGAATGAAGCACTTGTGTTGCTCATGTCAACGCTTTTACAAAATGTTCATAAAAAATCGCTGCAACTCTATTGACAATCACGTGACTGCGTGATATAATCTAATTACAGTAGTGAATATCCGAAAGGAGAGAAACCTGTGTGAAACTTGAAATTCAGAGTACGCTTATCCCCGGAACTATAATGGAAAGAAAAAAGATGGGCGATGTTACAGGGCTTGAATTCCTTAATAAAATTTTCTTCATAACCGATGGAATCATGCTCTCGCAGATACGCGAAATCTGCGGCATTGACGGTTCAACCCTCCAGAACTGGACTAAACGCGGTTGGGTTGCCAATGCTCACAATAAGCGCTATGATAAAAATCAGCTCGCACGCATACTTATTATTAATATGATGCGTGAATCAATGCAGCTTGACCGCATCGCAAGGCTTTTAACTTACGTCAACGGTGTTGCCGGTGATGTCAGCGACGATATCATTCCGGAATCGGAGCTTTATGATTATCTTTGCCGCGTTATTGATCAGCTTGTGAGCGATGAAACAACGCCTGATGCTGACAGTGTCAGTGAACTTATCTCGCTGGTGCTTGAATCTTATGAGGAACGTGCGGTCGGAGCCCGTAAACGCCTTGAATGTGCCTGCGGTATCATTATTATGACCTATTATGCCGCCCTTGTTCGTCAAAAGGCAAACGGAATGTTTGATGAAGTTTTTTTACGCTGATTATGACATCATTTTGTAAAGGAGTGTAAATAATATGTTTGCTTGGTGGGATTCGCTCACGTCTTTGCAGCAGGTGTTCGCTTGTATCGGTATCCCCGCGACGCTGATACTCGTTGTTCAAACGGTACTGCTTATGTTCGGTATCGGCGACGGTGACGGTGCGGATGTTGATACAGATATTGATCCCGACGGATTTGATATCGGTGAGGCTGCGTCCGGTGATGACGGTCTTACGCTCTTTACGGTTCGCGGTATTGTTTCGCTTTTCTGCGTTGCCGGTTGGTCGGGTATCGTTTTTGTCGATCTTGGGCTTGGCAATACATTGTCGATATTCCTTGCGCTAATCTGCGGTATCGCCGCGATGGTCGGAATAGCTTATCTTATGAAAGCCGTACTTAAATTGCAGTCGAGCGGTAACATTCAGATCG
Organism: uncultured Lachnospiraceae bacterium; assembly: GCA_964430755.1. Taxonomy (GTDB): domain Bacteria; phylum Bacillota; class Clostridia; order Oscillospirales; family CAG-272; genus Flemingiibacterium. The sequence continues at coordinate 6,704 of CAYSFT010000018.1, forward strand.
GACTTGCGCTCGGCAAGGTTGGTGAGGTTTATATCCCAATTCCGCCAAAGGGTGAGGGACGAGGCAAGATCAATATCACGCTTCAGGACAGATTTGTTGAAATTGATGCCATTTCCGGAAGCGACGAGGGCTTCAAGACAGGTGACACGGTGCGTGTCGTTTCTGCGGACGAATCGGGACTCGTCGTTGTTGAAAAGGTTATAAAATAATAATTTATAAAGGAGATAAAACTATGCTTAATAATTTAATGACACTTGTCGGCGCAAACGGAATCGGCTCGAATTTGCTTGTTCTCATCTGCGTTATCGCGCTGCTTCTTTTGACAACGCTTATTGTTATTGCGTCACGTTACAGAAAATGTCCGTCCGATAAGGTTATGGTTATTTACGGTAAGGTTGGAAACAATTCAGACGGTACATCCCGTTCCGCGAAATGTATTCACGGCGGTGCGGCATTTATCTGGCCGGTTATTCAAGCAGTTGAATTCCTTGATTTAACTCCTATGTCGATAAACGTTGACCTTCGCAATGCGCTTTCAAAGCAGAATATACGTGTTGACGTTCCCTCGCGCTTTACAGTCGGTATTTCAACCGAGCCCGGAGTTATGCAGAATGCGGCTGAACGTATGCTCGGACTCAAGCTCAATGACATTCAGGAGCTTGCAAAGGATATTATCTTCGGTCAGCTTCGTCTCGTTGTTGCAACGATGGAGATCGAGGAGATCAATAATGACCGCGATAAATTCCTTGAGGCAGTTTCAAGAAACGTGGAAACCGAGCTTAAGAAGATCGGTCTGCGTCTCATTAACGTAAACGTCACCGACATTACCGATGAGAGCGGATACATTATGGCGCTCGGTAAAGAAGCTGCGGCAAAGGCTATCAACGATGCGAAAATCTCCGTTGCAGAGGCTGACCGCGAGGGTGCAATCGGTTCCGCAAATGCAGAACGTGACCAGCGTATTAACGTATCAATCGCAAACTCCGAGGCTATCAAGGGTGAAAACGAGGCTAAGGTGCAGGTTGCCGAATCGGATGCGATACGCCGTGAGCGTGAGGCAGAGGCACTGAAGCGTGCAATTGCGGCAGAGAAGATTCAGGAAGCAAAGGCGCTCGAGGAAGCGTATTCCGCGCAGAAGGCAGCCGAGCTTGCACGTGCTTCTCTTGAACAGGCAACACTTGAAGCGGACGTCCTTGTTAAGGCTGAAATTGAAAAGAAAGAGCTTGAACTTAAGGCAGAAGCTGAGGCTGAGCAGATTCGTCGTATTGCAAAGGGTGAAGCTGACGCGGTGCTTCTCAAGATGCAGGCAGAGGCAGAGGGTATGCGCGAGATTCTTATCAAGCAGGCAGAAGGTTTTGCTGAGATTGTTAAGTCTGCCGGCGGTGAATCGAATGACGCTATTCGACTCATGGTTGCCGATAAGCTTGAAGAGCTCACCAAGATTCAGGTTGAAGCTATCAAGAATCTCAAGATCGACAAGGTTACTGTTTGGGATGGCGGCAGCACCGGCGCAGACGGCAAGACTGCGACTGCAAACTTTCTCTCCGGCATGATGAAGTCGATTCCTCCGATGAATGAAATGTTTGATATGGCAGGCATGAAGCTGCCCGATTATCTTGGTACCGAGAAAACCACAGACACTGTAAGTACAGCCGAATAAAGATTACTTCACCTCGGGCAGATATCATGTCCGGGGTGGTTTTTACAGAGGTGATAAGTTTTGAAAGAAAAACGCGAGAAGAAAACAGGCTTTTTCCGTCAACTTGAAAATGAGTTCAGGCGTAGCAAATCGACGTTTATACTGTTTGTGGTGTTTCGCACATTAGTCATCGCGGCAGGTATACGCTCCCTCTTTCTCGGTAACTTTGAAAACGCATTTTTGTGTGCATTAACGCTTGCGCTTTTCCTTATACCTGCGTTTGTGTCGCATACGTTTAAGGTGGAGCTGCCGACGCTGCTTGAAAATATTGTATTGATATTCATATTCGCGGCAGAAATTCTCGGCGAGCTTAACGATTACTATATAAAATATCCGCTGTGGGACACCATGCTTCACACAGCAACGGGTTTCCTCGCGGCGGCAATGGGACTCTCTCTCATTGATTTACTTAACCGGAGCGAGAAGATAAAATTTAATCTGTCACCGGTTTTTGTGGCGCTTGTTTCGTTCTGCTTCTCGATGACGATCGGTGCTCTTTGGGAGTTCCTTGAATTTGGCGCGGATATTCTCGTGCAGACCGATATGCAGAAGGATACGGTTATTAATGCGATTTCATCCGTTGCGCTTAATCCGGATGCGACAAATGTCGCCGTTAAGATAAGCGGCATTACGGAGACGGCGGTCAACGGGCAGGTGCTTGGCGTTAACGGATATCTCGACATCGGGCTTTATGACACGATGAAAGATATGTTTGTCAACTTTATTGGTGCGGCGGTCTTTGCGGTGATCGGATTCTTTTATGCGAAGTATTCGGGCAAAAGCCGCAGTGCAGGCATCGTGGACGGCTTGCGTATCAAGCGGCGCGAAAAAGAACAATAAAATTATACTTCACCGCTAAATTTTTTTCGAAAAAGAAACAATGAAGATACAGAGCCGCCGACGTAGCTGGCGGCGGACGAGCGGTTACCGCTAACAAAGCGAATCCGGAGCCGTAAGGCGGAGTTGAGCGCAAATCGAGCGCAGGCAAAGGAAAGAGGGGGAGCTCGAGGGGGACGAAAACCTTCGCGCCAGCGTTGGTGTTCGTCCCCTTCGAATGATACGATGTTCGAAGCAGTACGCTTCGGGGAATTGCTTTCTTTCACCTTTTGAATGCAAAAGCAACTTTTATGCTCGAAATATAAAGATATACTAAATCTCTTTGTGTTGCGCTTCAGATTTTGCGTAAATTCGAGGGATGGGATCCAACTGCGTCGCCGGCATCAGTGGCTTCATTGCTTTTGTAGCGCTGAGAAAAGAGGGTGCTAAACTCTCATTTTATCATATAAAAACGAGCTGTCTGTTTGTAATTACAGGCAGCTCATGTGTTTTCAGCTTAAATATAATATACGAAAATCTTTTTCAAGAATTTCATCAAACACCTCAAATATCGGTTTTGCAAATTCGCTTGCGTCAGCAGCGTTTTTTATTATCACTGCTGTGGTGCGCGGTAGCTCCGAAAGACAGTCGGCAAGGGCATCGAGGTTCTTTCCGTAGTAAGCAGGGAAGTCAAGGCTTGCCGCGATATACTCGTGTGCATCGGATTTTGTGGTAAATCTTTTTGAGTCGATTATGATAATTTTCATTTTTTGTCTCTCATTCCTCTCCGTAAAGCAGTGTGAACGATTCATAGTGGTCGTCGGTGTAATATATAAGTCCGTCATTTGAATAAACGATACGTTTTGCACCACGGCTGTCTTTACCGTTTGTGTCAATGTCACATTCGTAATATATTCTGCCGTCTGCCTTCGGAAGCAGTCCCTCGCGGTTACCGAAAACGTCACCGCCAATTGCCGCGCCTTCGAGGTAACGCTCGACCGAACCACCTTCCCAACCAAGTTCACGTGCCTCGGATTTGGTTATAAAGTTCGGCGGCAGCTTTCCGTAACAGTTTATATATGATGCAACTTCTTCTTTGGTGTAGTATGAGCCGTTTTCTTCAAGCGGTGCAACTTCATCTTGCTGTCGGGCGGTGGTTTCGGGGAGGTTTAACTTGTCACTTGGAATTATTTCATCTGTCAGTGAAACGTATGAGCAGCCGATCAATGTAAACAGCATGAGTATGCTCAGTATGATTGCGAGTGCTCGAGGTGTGGCGTTAAATAAATTTTTTATATTCATTTATGCATCCTTTCGTTATCTTTATAGGATAATTATACAATATTTTTATTCGTGTGTCAATAAGTACGGCTTGACAAGTGGCATTTTTCGGTGATACAATAATAGTGGGGTGATGACATGATTTTTGAATATGGAGAAAATGAGCTTGAATATCTTCGTAAACGCGACGGGCGTCTTGGCGAAATTATAGAGCGTGTCGGTTTCATTGAGCGCGAGGTGAACAGTGACATTTTTGCATCTATCGTGAAAAATATCGCGGGACAGCAGATATCAAATGCGGCATTAAAAACTGTTTTGGGAAGGCTTATGGAAGTAGTTGGTGAACTGACACCCGGAAATGTCTGTCGGCTTGGCGTTGACGGTTTGCGCTCTTGCGGAATGAGTCTTCGCAAGGCAGAGAATATAGTTAATATTGCAGAGCAGATTCATAGTGGTGAACTTGATCTTGAGGTGCTGCGTACACTGCCCGACGAGGAGGTAATATCGCGTTTGACGTCCTTTCGCGGAATTGGCAGATGGACGGCTGAAATGATACTTATATTTTGCCTTTGCCGGGGGGATGTACTAAGTTTCGGCGATTTTGGTATACGTCGTGGGATAGAGCTTTTATACGGCGAGGAAAAATTGACGCGTGCGTGCTTCAGGAAATATTATGAGCGTTACAGTCCGTATGCCACGGTGGCGAGCTTTTATCTTTGGGCTGTCGGAAACGGGGACGTTCAACCGCTTTCTTAAAATAAAAAACGGGACGCTTTTTGGGGCGTCCCTTAGTTTATAAAACAGACTTATTTGCCTGCCTTGAGGTCGTTCTCATACTTTTCGATCATCTTCTTAACCATCTGACCGCCGATGGAGCCTGCCTGACGGGAAGTGAGCTCACCGTTGTAACCCTGCTTGAGGTTTACGCCGACTTCGCTTGCGGCTTCCATCTTGAACTGTTCGAGAGCTTCCTTTGCCTCGGGAACAACAATCTTGTTACTTGACATTGTTTTTTCTCCTTTTAGGAAATATCTATATTATCGACTTACTTCGCATCTTTCGCGAATTCTCACAAAAACCGTACACAACTGTGTCGGGCGAAGCTTGTCTGTTTAATTGAGTCATGACGTTTCCGCCCGACTCTGTTACTATTATCGCCACTATCACGTTTTATATGAATGGGAATTTCATGCGGCAGTGGTAATTGGTACGGTGCGCTTTTTAACTTAATTTTCGTGAAAAAATGAGAAAAAGAAAATACGAATTGTCCTTGCTAAAAAGTATGGCGCGGTATATAATATTTTTTAGAAAATTAATTTCACCAAACTCAAAAAGGAGAATACAGTTATGACTAAATCAAGAATCACAGCGGCAATCTGGCCGTGGGGAACACAGACAAGAGAACAGATGGAAACTGCGGCGGCTGCGGTTTCAAAGATAGGCTATGAAAATTTTGAAAGCGTTAAAGCTGCAATATATGCTTATGATCTTGATATCAAAGCATATAAGGAGGTTATTGAGCGCAATAATCTTAAAGCCGCAAGCTTCTATTTCCATCTCATGAGAAAAGAAAACGAGGCTGACATTTTCGCCAATCTCGAAAAAGAGCTCGAATTTATCGCCGAGCTTGGAGTTAAGCGTATCTGTCTGCAGGCAACCGGCGGTCGCCCCGAGGTGATGGACAAGGCAAATCTTGACTATGAGCTTGATATCATTGCTCGTTTTGCTGAAAAAACCAAGTCGTTTGGAATCATGTCGAATCTTCATCCTCATCACAATACATGGGTTATGTATGAGAACGAAATCGACAACATCCTCCAGAATCTTGACAGCAGTGTCATCCAGTTTGCGCCCGATACGGCACATCTTGTTGCAGGTCTTTGCGATCCGCTTACCATTATAAAGAAATACATAGACCGAGTTAATTTCACTCATTTCAAGGATATTAAAAACTCAAACGTTAAGTCTGAGGGGCTTGCAAGCGCAGGTATGGAGGTTTATTCAAACTTCTGTGAGCTCGGACAGGGCTGTGTTGACTTCAAGAGCATTTTCGCGCTCCTCAAGGAACACGGCTACGATGGTCCTCTCTGCGAGGAGCTTGATAAGGCACCTGTCAGCAACGAGGAATCCGCGCTTAACAACTTCAACTTTATTCTTAACAATTATTAATCTATCCATAACAATATATGTGCAGGAAAAATCCCACGGATTAAAGCGTCTGTGGGAGTTTTTCTTTTTGTTTGCAAAAAGCTGAACGGTATAATTTCCTGAGCCTTTTGTATGGATTCTACAGCAGACTATGAGCTTTTTCACCGTATTGCTTGAAATATTGGCGAAGATGTGATATAATTACCTTAGTAAACTGTGAGGTGATTATATGCCGGCTGTATTTCGTAGGGTTATTACGGCATGGTTTTCGGCTGTGCTTATTGAATATATTATCCTGCCGCGTGAGTTTCGTTCGCTTTCGGGGCTTGACGGGCTTGCAGAGATGTCGCTTTTACGTGTGGTATTGCTCACTTGTATTTTAACGCTTGTTTTATGGGGTATTTCACGCTTTGTGAACACAACTGCCGCCGAGCGTACGGGAATTTTTGCCGTATTTCTTGCGCTGTCTGCTATTGCTGTCCATGCATCGTTCACATGGGCTTTTTTTGCAGTATGCCTGCTTATTTGCGGTGCGATGCTCGTTTATAATCTTTTCGGTTGGAATTCATCTTTGGAGAGTGTGAAAAAGCCTGAACGGGAACAAAAAATCTTTTTATGGTTGACCGTTTTATTGACAATATCATTCTTCCTTTTCCTTGCGATATGCACGGTCTGCCGCATTTACAGCTTTTGTACGCCGACATACGATTTCGGTATCTTTGCGCAGATGTTCCATCATATGAGGGAATCGGGACTGCCACTGACAACAGTTGAGCGCGACGGTTTACTTTCGCATCTGCACGTTCATATGTCACCGATTTTTTATCTGCTTTTGCCGTTTTACCTGATCGTTCCGATTCCGGCAACGCTTCAGGTTCTCCAGGCGGCGGTACTTGCCTCGGCTGTGATACCGCTTTGGAAAATTGCGAAGAATCACGGACTTTCAGACGTGCAGCGTTTACTTATCACCGGTGTAATGCTGTTTTATCCGGCTTTTGCAGGCGGTGCCTCTCATGATATTCACGAGAACTGCTTCCTTGTGCCGCTGATTTTGTGGCTCATCTGGGCGATGGAAAAAAAGAATATACCGCTCGTTGCCCTTTTCGGGTTTCTGACACTTACAGTCAAAGAGGATGCGGCGGTTTACGTTGCCGTTATCGCGCTTTATTTTATTTTGAAAACGTTACTTCACTATGAGCGCTCACGCCTTCGCGAGCTGTTATTGGGACTTGGGCTTTTCGCGGCGGCACTTATATATTTCTTCCTTGCAACAAGCTTTCTTGCCGAGATCGGTGACGGCGTTATGACTAACCGATACAAAAACTTCATGTACGACGGCTCATCCTCGCTCATAACGGTTATCAAGTCGGTCATAATGAACCCGATGAAGGCTCTGTTTGAATGTATGGATGCCGAAAAGCTCAAGTTCATTGCACTCACGATGCTTCCGCTTCTCGGTCTGCCGCTTGTAACGAGGCGATATGAGCGTTACATAATGCTGATTCCGTATCTTCTTTTGAATCTGATGTCGGACTATGTTTATCAGCATGACATTTATTTTCAGTATACGTTCGGTCCGTTTGCGTTTCTTATCTATCTGACGCTTATAAATGTGGCTGATCTGAAGCTTGATTTTAAACGTCTTATTGCGCTTGGTGCAGCGTTTGTTATCGGTGTCGGCTGTTTTATTCCGACGGTTGGCAAGAAGCTTATAAAATATCCGGAATATTGTATTAAAAATTCTGAATTTTACGGTGAAGTCAGTGACACACTTTCGCTTATCCCCGATGACGCTTCCGTTACCGCAACTACGTTTTACACCACATTCCTATCGCAGAGAGATGAGCTCTATGATATTTACTATGCTTCAAGGGAGCATCTCCTTGATTCGGAATATGTGGCTTTGAATGTTACTGCAAAGAGCGAATTCCGCAAGTACGCCGACAAGGGCCAGGAAAACGGTTATGACAACATTATTGCGCTGCTTTTGGAAAACGGCTTTGAGCTTTATGCCGAGCTTGAAAATGTGCTTGTGATATATAAAAAGAAGTGATATCGGTTATTTCTCAAATATCTACCGATGGGTGATTTCCTTTGTATACGAGGCAAAATATCGCCGAATAAGTGATTGACACGGCAAATGAAATCCTGTATAATTGATTAAAAGGGAGGAGTGAATATGCTTAAAGGTATTATTATCAACCAGGATACAGACGGCATCTTAAAAGGATTCAGAGACAAAACCGCAACACTTGAGGATCTTAAAAGCTTCCCAAAAGAGTTTGAGGGCTCGCAGGTGACCGATTATGTTATCTGCGTTTCAAGCGGACTTGTGACCTGGCCATCGAAAAAATATACTAATTTCCTCGAAAAATATTATCGCAAGGAAGAAAACGGTTCCGCAGTTGATTATTCCGAGGTGGTAAACGCAAAAGCGGCACAGTATATTTTTGAAGAGCTTGGCGTTGATCACAATGAAATACTCATTGAGGGGTTCAAAAAAGTCGGAATCAATCCCTGGATCTCGTTTCGCATGAACGATTACCATTATAAAAATCTTCCTATGCATTTTCTCTTTTCCGATTTTTATTATGAGCATCCCGAATATCGCCGTGTTAAATTCCATCCCGAATTTATTGTTAACTGCGGCGACAACAGCTACGATTATTATTACGACGAGGTTCGTGAGCTTTATAAGGGCATCATTGACGAAGCTCTCGACCGGTATGACGTTTACGGTATCGAACTTGATTTTCAGCGTGAGATCGAGGTTTTCGGCTTTGGCAGACACTATATCGGTGTTGAAATTATGAATCAGTTTATGAGAGAGGTTGATGAAATCACTCATAAATATGAGGCAAAGTACGGACATGAGATCAAGCTTTCCGTGCGTGTTGCTCCCGATATTCAGACGAATTTTGACTTCGGTCATGACGTTATGCAGTGGGTGCGAGAGGGGATAGTTGACATGGTTGTTCCAACAGGCAGATGTGAATCTGCCGACATGGATTTGCCGATAAAGCTTTGGTCGGGACTTTTGAAGCCGTATGGTGTAACTCTTGCGGCAGGCATGGAGAAGGAGATACTTCCGTATATTTCGCATCCCGTTATTCAGCCTGACATTGAAACCTTTGCGGCATTTGCAGCAAACGTATACGAGCAGGGCGCAGATAAGGTTTACTATTACAACTATTTCCGTACACGTGTGCATGAGCATTTTGACAAGACGGCACCGTTTGTCACTGATCCGGCGGAATACTGCGGCGCATTGCCTGTATACTGGACTATCATCAATACAATGGGTGATCCTGAAATAGTTCAAAAGCTTAACCGACGCCACATAATCACCTATAAAGACCGTTTCCCGTTCTGGAATCACACCGGAGGAGACAGTCGTCAGCTGCCGGTTTCACCAAGCCGTTCCATCAGCTTTAAATTAAGTGTTGGTGAAATTCCGGACGGAGCCAAGGTAACGATACGTATCGGTATTGTTGACGGCGACAAGCTCAAAGAGGTGCCGCGCCTTTTTGTAAATTCCGAGCCGTGTGAATACATTGGCTGCGAATCGGACATAAGATTTACCGATGTACCGCTTCTATGCTATGATGTGCCTGCGAGTGCTCATCACACAATGGTGCTTTGTCCGTTTGTTATTACAAAGGAGCTTATCGATATTCATTATGTCGATGCTCACATTATTGTCAGTTGAATAAGTGACTCATAAGGGATAGTATTATGTTTCGCTTTTCATACCCCTCCAATGGGCTGTCTCTTTTTTTCAAAGACAGCTCGCTTTTTTTTATTGCTTGAAAGCACGTGCGGTTTGCGGCAAAAATATCCCCCGGATCTTTAAACCCGAGGGATGATAGTTCATTAATCTGTGCTTTCAATAAATTCACGTATACTTCGCTCAACCTCGTTCAGCTCGGCGCGAAGTCCTCTGGCACTGACTCGTATCGCACCGTTTCCGAGGATGATAAGCTGTTCGTCGGCATCCGATGTTGCAACGCGGACGCGGTGATTTTTCGAGAGTTCTTTTGAAACCTTTTCGATATAAGTGTCGGCGGTTTCGGCTTCTTTAGTGTAAACGACGGTGAGACCGTTGATCTTTTCTGTATCGCCGTGATTGCGTTTGACTTTGTATGCATCGAAAACGACGATGACATCACATTCACGAAATCCGCGGTAATTACAAAGTCTGTCGATGAGGCTGTTTCGCGCGATGTCGAGCCCTTTTTCTGCGAGCAGACGTAAATCGTCCCAGGCGTAAATGATGTTATAGCCGTCAACGAGGAGATATTCCGAGCCGCTGTAACTGTTTTTTGGCGGTGTCGTTGTACGCTTTTTCGGCGTGGGAACTGCGTGGCGCACTTTTGGTTCGTTGAATTTTTTGCGCTTTATCGGGCCGTATGTGCGCTCGAATATACGCATCAGCTCGTTATCGCTTGCGACGCTTTTAAGATAACGTGCGGCACGGTCGTTTGACACCTCTGTGTCTGGAGTGTCAAGCTCAACGCCGCTTTCAAGGTGTTTATGCTCCCAAACCTCGTCCCATTTAACGACAAAGCCTGCACCGTGCTCGCAAAATACCGAGTCGGCAGGATTTTCTGTGTCGCGCTCGGCATCATATCCCGATTCGGCGATGATTGCATCCGGTTCAACTGCCTCGGCATAGCCGCCAAGGGAAGTGAACAGCTTGCCCGTGCCCTTTGTGTAAGAGATAAGCTCACGGTGATATGCACGCATTTTTGCAACGGGTGCTTTACCTGTGAGAACCATACCGTCAGCTGTCATTTCGGGCTCGGAGAATTTGCCGCCCATCATGGTTATATCACTCATTGCACGTCCCACTGCTTCTGCCGGCAGCTCGAGTCTGAAATCGTACCACGGCTCGAGAAGCACCGCTTCACTGCACATGAGTCCCTGACGGAGTGCACGCCAGGTTGCCTGACGGAAATCGCCGCCCTCGGTGTGCTTTGGATGAGCTCGTCCTGCGATGAGGGTTATTTTCATGTCGGTTATCGGTGAACCTGTCAGTACGCCGATGTGTGTTTTTTCATAAAGATGCGAGAGCACCAGCCTTTTAAAGTTGACTGCGAGGTCACATTCATCGTCAACGGCGAATTTTAACCCCTCGCCGCGCGCAAGCGGTTCAAGCAAAAGCTGTACCTCTGCGTAATGGCGAAGCGGCTCATAGTGACCGACTCCGATTACGGAAGAACGTATCGTTTCCTTATATGATATACTTCCGTCACTGAATGTGACGTCCATGCCGAAGCGTTCGGAAATAATACGTGTCAGCACCTCGAGCTGTACCTCTCCCATGATTCCGAAATATATCTCGGAGCGGCGTTCGTTATAGATGATGTGAAGCGCAGGTTCCTCTGCCTCGAGCTCGCGGAATTTTGCAAGGGCCGTGTGCGTGTCAACGCCCTCGGGTAACTCCACGCGGTAAGAAAGCACCGGCTCGAGATATGCCGCGCCGGAATCCTTTTCGAATCCGAGTCCCATTCCGGGATATGCGGATGATAAACCTGTCAGCGCGCAGACCGTGCCTGCGGGAGCTTCGGTGACGGTTTTATATTTTTCGCCCGAATAGACACGTATCTGGTTGATCTTTTCCGTCCATTCGCGCCCGTCGGGATGTTTACCCGAGAGGGTATCTTTAACCTTTAGTACACCGCCCGTAACCTTCACGTGAGCGATTTTATCGGATTTATCCTGTGTGATTTTATAAACCTTTGCACCGAAAACGTCACCGTACTTCGGCGGTGCGACATAGTCTGCAATTCCGTCGAGCAGGATATTTACGCCGTCGCCGCGGAGTGCCGAGCCGAAAAAGCAGGGAAACAGCAGTCTTTTTGATATGGCGTTTCTGATATCCTCGGTGTGAAACTCCTCACCTGCGGCAAAGCTCTCCATCAGCACCTCATCACACATTGCAAGCTCATCTGAGAAGCTTTCAAGGCTTGTGGCGTTAAAGTCGATACAGCCGTCTCCGAGCTTATATTTCAGCTCATCCATAAGCTCACGGTGAGAAAGCGCGGTGATGTCCATTTTGTTTATGAAGATGATTGTCGGAACCTTATAATTTTCAAGCAGCCGCCAGAGCGTCATCGTGTGGCTTTGTATGCCGTCCGTGCCGCTTATAACGAGGAGTGCACAGTCGATAACGCGAAGTACACGCTCGGTTTCGGGAGAGAAATCAACGTGCCCCGGTGTGTCGATAAGCGTAAATTCAACGTCCTTATGAATAAACGACGCGCCGCTTGAAAATATGGTTATTCCGCGGTCACGCTCGACCTGATTTGTGTCAAGATGTGAGCTTCCCTTATTGACCGAGCCGAGGCTTCGGGTGATGCCCGTTTTATAGAGTATCGCCTCGGAGAGCGTGGTTTTGCCCGAGTCAACGTGAGCGATTATGCCAATCGTAAGCTTATCCATCAGACGATGGTTTTGCCGGCGAGGATGTTTTGATAGTCCTCATAATTCTTTTTGAGAAGCTTCGGAATGTTGAGCTCATACGGGCATTTTTTCATGCACTGTCCGCATTCGAGGCAGGTTTCGATCTTTTTCATTTCATTCTGCCAATGCTCGGTCAGCCAGTCCTTTGACGGTGCGCGGCGAAGCATTTGCGATATACGTGCACACTGGAAAATCGTGATATCCATCGGGCAGGGCTGACAGTATCCGCAGCCGCGGCAGAATTCCGTTCCGAGCTGTGCTTTGTCGGCTTCGATACGTGCTTTCATGGTGTCGTCAAGTGTCGGCTCGTCGGTCATGAGAGACAGCCACTCATCAAGCTCGTGCTCGCGCTGAACTCCCCAGATCGGGACGACGTTATCGAACTGTGAAATATAGGCATAAGCGGCACGATAGTCAGTAATAAGACCGCCTGCGAGCGCTTTCATTGCGATGAAACCAACGTCATTTTTCTTGCAGAGCTCGACAAGTGAAACCTCACGCTCACCCGAGAGGTAAGACAGCGGGAACTGAACTGTTTCGTAAAGTCCCGACTCGGCGGCTTCCTCGGCAACACCGATTTTGTGAGCGGTGATACCGATGTGACGTATCATGCCCTGACGCTTGAGATCCTCCATGCATTCATACATCCCCGTGCCGTCTCCGGGACGGTAACACTGTCCTGCAAGGTGAAACTGGTATATGTCGATATAATCGGTTTTTAATTTGGCAAGCGAGGTTTCGATGTGAGATTTCATATCGTCGGGATTTTTTGCGCCGGTTTTGGTTGCGATGGTTATTTTTTCGCGGACGTCACAAAGAGCGATGCCGCATTTTTCTTCGCTGTCCGAGTATGCACGCGCAGTGTCGAAAAAGGTCATACCGCCCTCATATGCACGGCGAAGAAGCTTTACTGCCGTGTCTGTGTCGTCGCGCTGAATCGGCAGTGCGCCAAACGCATTTTGCGGTGTTGTTATGCCGGTTTTGCCGAGTGTTACTGTTCTCATTGTAGTTCTCCTTATGTGATGGTTAATTAACATAATTATACCACATTATTATGCCTGTGTCAATAACGCAAAAAGGAGCCGTCTCGCAAAATACAGCTCCCGTGTTATTAAAAATTAACCGATATACTTTTTAGCAGCCGCATCGATCATTGAAGCCGCCTTGTCAACAATTGCGAGGTCAGCCTCAACGATGTTTGCAAACGGTGCACGAACGCCGCCGAATTCAAGTCCTGCACGCTTATTAAGCACAGCCTTGATCATTGCGTACATATGTCCCTTACCGCTGCAGAGTGTGTAAATGATATTGTTGATATCATACTGGAGCGCACGTGCAGTTTCGCGGTCGCCTGCATGGTAGAGATCCCAAAGCTTTAAGAAGAGCTCGGGCATACATGAATATGTGCCGCCGATACCGCCGTCAGCACCGATGAGAAGTCCGCTGATGAACTGCTCGTCGGGACCGTTGAACACTACGAAATCGCGTCCGCCGGCTGTTCCCTTGTCCTTGAAGATCTGAATGTCCATAGCCGCCATCGAGCTGTTCTTAACGCCGATGAGCTTAGGATTCTTGAGCATTTCATCGAGCAGTGAGCCTGTGAGTGCTGTACCTGCAAGCTGGGGAATGTTATAGATGATGAAGTCAGTGTTAGGTGCAGCAGATGAAATATCGTTCCAATATTTTGCAACTGCGTGCTCGGGAAGCTTGAAATAGATCGGAGGAATGGAAGCAATTGCGTCAACGCCGAGGCTTTCTGCGTGTGCTGCAAGCTCCATACTGTCCTTTGTGCTGTTGCAGGCAACGTGTGCGATGATTGTCAGCTTGCCCTCTGCCGCGCGAGATGCGTGCTCGAGAGTGATCTTGCGGTCCTCAACGCTCTGGTAGATACATTCGCCGGAAGAACCGCCGACATATATACCCTTAACGCCCTGCTTAACGAGCCAGCGTGTGTATGCTTCAACTCTTTCGGGAGAAATATTGCCATTATCGTCATAGCAAGCGTAAAACGCCGGAATGACACCCTGATACTTACGAATATCCATTTTATTTTCCTCTTTATATATTAAAATTTTTAATTGTTACAGACCGATTACTCGCCGAGTATCTGTCCGAGCATAACGTCAACCATGCTGAGCATTCTCGGCAGGTGGAACGGTCCCTTGAAGGTTGAACCCTTGCAGGGCGGCATTGTCGGCTTTCCGTCGCGGCGGAGATACCCGTACCATTCGCCGTACTCCTCGTCGCTGAACACTTCACAGCAATAGTCGAATGTCTTATAGAATTTCTCAAGATATTCTTCCTTGCCGGTGTCGCGGTAAAACATGAGCGATGCGATAAGTATCTCGTTGTGAGGCCACCAGAGCTTCATATCATGCTCGTATGCTTCGGGAGGATTTCCGAGTGCGTCGATGAAGTAGAGTAAACCGCCGTATTCGTGGTCCCAGCCTGCTTCAAATGCCTTATTGAAGATATCCTCTGCTTTTGCACTGAGCTCCTTGTCGCCGGTGCGGTTTGCGTATTCCTCGATGAACCATGCACCCTCGATGTCGTGTCCCGGGTTAACGATACGTCCGTCGGTAAATTCCATTCTCGCCTCACCGTTAGGACCTACGTTTTCAAGCAGGCAGCCGAGCTCGGGATGAACGTGATATGCGAAGATATCGTGTACACATTCCTTGGAGCGCTCATCATAAATCGCTGCGCCCTCGGGATGAACTCTGACCAAAATCGAGCTCATATTGAGGAAGATCATTGCGTTTGCGAAGCTGCGTCCGGTACGTGTTTCGGTTATTGTTTTTGAGCCGAGACCTGTCGGATCGGGTGCACCGTGCCAGAGATCCCAGTACATATTATAAGCCTTGATCGCGCGATCAAGATAGACCTTGTCGCCGGTCAGACTGTAATATTCGGCGTTGGCCATGCAGTAAAAGGTTTCGGAAAAATAGTAACGGCGCTGACGAAGCGGTTTGCCGTCGCCTGTAACCGTAAAGTACATACGGTCGCCCGCATCACGGTTGATGCAATATTTTTCCATGAAGTCAAGACAGCTCTTGCTTGCGTCGAGCCATTCCTGCTTTTTGCCGTAAACATTGCAAAGCCATGCAAATGTCCACGCGCAGCGTCCCTGCATCCACACACTCTTGTCGGTGGAGTAGACTTTACCCGTGCGGTCAAGACAGGTGTAAACGCCGCCATTTTCCTTGTCGATACCGTTGTTAAGCCAGAAGCTTACGCAGGCATCAAGCTGGGAGCGAATCTGTTTTCTTACGTTTTGAAGTTTGGTTTTGTCCATAATCAATCAGCCTTCATCCTTTTTTATTTGTTTCCCCCATAATATACCACGTAATATTATACCACTTATTTTATCCCTTGTCAATATACAAATAGTGTGCAAAATACCTATATGAAAAGTGCAAATTATTGATGATGATTATAAAAACAAGCTGTTTTGAGTGTACTAAATGAGTTTTTCCGGTATTTGCCCTTTTGACTGCTTGCAGTTTTTTGAGCTGCGAGCGTCTTAAATATAAGGTGAGGTCGGGCAGTTTACCGCTCGTGGTTTTTTCTTAAAATAAAATTTAAAAAATTTCGATTTACCTATTGACAAAGTAGGTAAATAGTGGTATAATACACTCACCTACCAAAAAGGTGTGTAAATGAAAGAGGGCTTAAAATGTCGAGTTACTTTGAAAATCTTGTCAGAGAGAATTACCGTTTCGGGCGAATGTGACGGTGTGATGTAAATTTCATAACACTATTACATTTTATCGAAAGGAAACAATATTATGTCAGAATATAAATTTGAAACAAAACAGCTCCATGTCGGACAGGAAACTCCCGATCCTGCAACGGATGCAAGAGCCGTCCCGATTTATGCAACCACATCATACGTTTTTCATAATTCAGCCCACGCGGCGGCACGCTTCGGACTTGAGGACGCAGGCAACATATACGGTCGTCTTACCAATACCACACAAGATGTTTTTGAGAAACGCATCGCCTCACTTGAGGGCGGTGTTGCGGCTCTTGCGCTTGCATCCGGTGCGGCGGCAATTACATATACCCTGCAGGCACTTGGTCAGAACGGCGGTCATATAGTTTCGCAGAAAACCATCTACGGCGGAAGCTATAATCTCCTCGCACACACCTTGCCGAGCTTCGGTATTAACGCAACATTTGTAAACATTCATGACCTTGCGGAGGTTGAAGCGGCAATCCGCGATAACACAAGAGCGATTTATATTGAAACGCTCGGAAATCCAAACAGCGATATTCCCGACATTGACTCACTTGCAGAGCTGGCTCACAAGCATGGTTTACCTCTTGTTGTTGACAATACCTTCGGAACACCGTATCTTATCCGTCCGATTGAGCACGGTGCGGATATAGTCGTTCATTCGGCAACAAAATTCATTGGCGGACACGGTACAACTCTCGGCGGCGTGATAGTCGATTCGGGAAAATTCAACTGGGAGGCTGCCGGCAAATATCCGGCAATTTCCGCTCCAAACCCGAGCTATCACGGCGTATCATTTACAAAGGCAGTGGGAGCTGCTGCATTTGTTACATATATCAGAGCAATTTTGCTTCGTGACACAGGTGCAACACTTTCACCGTTTGCGGCATTCCTTCTTTTGCAGGGTGTTGAAACACTTTCGCTTCGCTTGGAGCGTCACGCTGAAAACACCAAAAAGGTCGTGGACTTCCTTATAAATCATCCGCAGGTTGAAAGGGTTAACCATCCGTCACTGCCGGATCATCCCGATAATGCTTTGTATCAGAAGTATTTCCCGAATGGCGGAGGCTCGATTTTTACCTTTGAAATCAAAGGAGGACAAAAGGAAGCACACAAATTTATCGACAGCCTCAAGATCTTCTCGCTACTTGCCAATGTTGCAGATGTTAAGAGTCTTGTGATTCACCCGGCAACGACAACACACAGTCAGCTTTCGGAGGAAGAACTTAAAGAGCAGGGGATCAAGCCAAATACGATTCGTCTTTCCATCGGAACAGAACATATCGACGACATTCTCGCTGATTTGCAGAGTGGTTTTGATGCAGTAAAGAAGGCGTGATTTTATGAGCAAAATTTATACATCGGCTGATGAGCTTATAGGCAAAACTCCGCTGCTTGAGCTTACAAACATCGAAAGAAAATATGAATTAAAGGCAAAAATACTTGCAAAGCTTGAATATTTCAACCCGGCAGGCTCGGTGAAGGATCGCATTGCAAAGGCTATGATTGACGATGCCGAAAAATCGGGAAAACTTAAGAAAGGTTCTGTTATTATAGAGCCGACATCGGGCAATACGGGAATAGGTCTTGCATCGGTTGGTGCGGCGAGAGGGTATCGGGTAATTATCGTAATGCCTGAAACGATGTCCGTGGAACGCAGGCAGCTTATGAAAGCCTATGGAGCAGAGCTTGTTTTAACAGAAGGTGCCAAAGGTATGAAAGGCGCAATTGCGAAGGCTGAGGAATTGAAAGCAGAAATCCCGGACAGCGTTATTTTAGGTCAATTCACCAATCCGGCAAATCCGACGGCGCACAGAACCACCACGGGACCGGAAATCTATAATGATACCGATGGTAAGGTTGATATATTCGTTGCAGGCGTCGGTACTGGCGGCACGATAACGGGTGTCGGCGAATACTTGAAATCGAAAAATCGTGACATCAAGGTTGTTGCGGTCGAGCCCGAATCTTCGGCTGTGCTTTCAACAGGAATACCCGGTGCACACAAAATTCAAGGTATAGGCGCCGGTTTTATTCCCGATGTACTTAACACAAAAATATATGATGAAATTATACCGGTATCCAATGACGAGGCTTTTGAAACCGGCAAGTTGATCGGAAAAACAGAGGGTGTTCTTGTCGGTATATCCTCCGGCGCGGCGGTATTTGCGGCATTACAGCTTGCAAAACGAAAGAAAAACGAGGGGAAGACAATAGTCGTTTTGCTCCCGGACACCGGTGACAGATACCTTTCCACAGCGCTTTTTGCCGAGTGATAAAAACACCGATTCCGTTTTGTGTGGAGTCGGTGTAATTTTTATTGAAGGTTATTATTTGAAATAACAGTTGATTTAACCGTAAATATGGTGTATAATAATTATTAACAATAATATATCGGGAGTGATAAAAAGATGATGATATCAACTAGAGGCAGATATGCACTCAGAGTTTTACTTGACCTCGCTGAACATAAAGACGAAGGCTATATTCCAATGAAAGAGGTTGCGAAGCGTCAGGAATTGTCTTTGAAATATATCGAAAGAATAATGCCGGTGCTTTCAAAAAATAAGTTGGTTGAGGGTGTTCACGGAAAAGGCGGCGGTTATCGTCTTTCAAGGCCTGCCGATGAATATACCGTTGGCGAGATATTGAGACTTACGGAGGGAAATCTCGCTCCGGTTTCCTGCCTTGAATGTGACGCAAAGGAATGTAAGCGTGCCGGCTTTTGCAAAACACTCCCGATGTGGAAAAAATTTCATGATATAACGAACGATTATTTCGATAGCATAACTCTTGCAGAATTTTTATAAGATACAAATGAATATACAGTGCATCGTTTTATTACCTCAAACGTAAAAACGGTGCATTTTTATTAGGGACAGTGAACTTACAAACCAACAATATTTATTATAACCGAATCGCCAAAATTTGCCGTGTCAGGTGCGGCGATTTTTCTAAAAAAGCCGTTTGTCACGGCGTATGTGTGACTCTTGCAAAATCACCGATAACGCTTATCTGTAATAATATGATACAGGAGAGATAATTCTGCACTGAAAATATTTTTTTCGCATGATTAAAACTGCCGCTCCGGGTAAAAAATAATGACGTAAAATAAAAAAGCATGGAGAGTGAATTTTCATGACTGTTAAACGCGGAGACATTTATTACGCTGATCTGAGTCCTGTAGTCGGCTCGGAGCAAGGGGGACTTCGCCCGGTACTCATCGTACAAAACGATGTCGGAAACAAATACAGCCCGACTGTCATCGCAGCCGCCATAACCTCACAGGTTGGTAAAAACCGTCTTCCGACGCATATTGACGTGCTTGCCGATCATTTTGGGCTTGCCAAGGATTCTGTGATACTGCTTGAGCAGATACGGACTATTGATAAACAACGGCTTAAAGAAAAAATGGGACATCTTGACGAGAATGTGATGAAGAAGGTTAACGACGCTATCGGTGTCAGTTTTGGGCTTGAAACAACCGTAATGTGACGACTACATACCCGGGCCGTGAGGTTCGGGTAATTGTTTTGTGAACTTTTGGCGAAGTGTCTTGCAATTATGTGTCCGGTGGTGTTATAATAGAAATATGAAATGACATCGGGAGGAGTCGGTATAATGTACAGAATACTTACTGTTGACGATGAGGAAATGATACGCAAACTTATTCGCAAATATGCCGAGTTTGAGTCGCACGAGGTTATCGAAGCGGCTGACGGCATGGAGGCTGTAAAGCTTTGCCGCGAGCAGGATTTTGACATAATCATAATGGACATCATGATGCCCGAGCTTGACGGATTTTCCGCCTGCCGTGAGATCCGCCGGATTAAGGATACGCCGATCATCATGCTTTCCGCACGCGGCGAGGAATACGACAAGATAAACGGCTTTGAGCTCGGAATTGACGATTATGTTGTAAAGCCGTTTTCGCCAAAAGAGCTGATGCTTCGGATTGAAGCGGTGCTGAAGCGTACAAAGGCTAAAAGTGACACGGCACAGCATGAGGTTGTCGAGATTGAGGGTCTGCGCGCCGACATTACGGCGAGAATCGTATACGTTGACGGCGAAAGGGTTGATATGTCGCCGAAGGAGTACGATTTGTTTTTCTATATGTTAAAGAATCGCAACATCGCGCTTTCACGCGAAAAGCTTATAACCGAGGTTTGGGGCTACGATTTTTACGGCGATGACCGTACACTTGACACTCACATCAAATTGCTTCGCCGCAGTCTCGGTGACTATGCGCGTCTTATTGTAACGCTTCGAGGGGTGGGATACCGCTTTGAGTCAAAATAATCGAACCAAAACAAGCAGACTTGGTATCAGATGGAAGTTTTTCGGTTATCTGATGCTGTTCTTGCTTTTACTGCTCGGACTTTTGTGGCTCTTTCAGGTCGTTTTTTTCGGCGAGATATATAAGTCGGTGCGCATAACCGAGATACGGGGAAGTGCGGATGAGATCTGCCGATATATTGACGAGGCTGAGGCGCTTGAAGAAATATCAAAAAGTGTCTCCGAGGATAAAGAGGTATGCGTTCTCGTTTTTGATGAGGACGGCAAAATCCTCGCTTCACATGATTTGCTTTCCGACTGTATCATTCACGGAATGTCGCCGAGAAATATATATATGCTTTACACCTCTGCGAAGAATGAGGGTGGAGAGCGTGTTTCGCACTATGAGATTGACAAAAAGCTTGATGCTCCTGGCTTGTCGGGAGATTTTCGTCCGCAAGAGCCGACGGCTGACAATTCCGATGCCGTTATTGAGAGCATCACTTACACAAAGGTTATTTACTCGGAGCAGCTAAAAAAAGATGTGGTTGTTATACTGAACACAACCATATCTCCCGTTGCGTCAACGGTCAGAACGCTCCAGACTGAGCTTATTATTATAACCGTTGTTATGACGCTGCTTGCTGTGCTTCTTTCGTTCTTGCTTGCAAAGCGTGTTGCGAGACCGATTGTTCGTATTAATAAGAGTGCAAAGCAGCTTGCGAGGGGTAACTATAACGCCGATTTCAGAGCAGACGGTTACCGTGAAATTGCCGAGCTTTCGGATACGCTGACGTATGCCGCTGCAGAGCTTTCCAAAACCGAAGCACTACAACGCGAGCTTATCGCGAACATTTCACACGATCTGCGAACACCTCTCACGATGATAACGGGTTACGCCGAGGTCATGCGTGATCTGCCGGGGGAGAATACGCCCGAAAACGTACAGATAATCATAGATGAAGCAAACAGACTGACCTCGCTTGTGAATGACGTTCTTGACATATCGAGGCTTCAATCGGGAACGCAGGAACTTGATTTGACGACCTTTGACCTGACACAAACGGTGCGCGAGGTTATCGGACGGTTCTCAAAGCTGACTTCACAGGATGGCTGGAGGATAGATTTTAATTATGACTGTGAGGTCATGGTTGAGGCGGACCGCACACGTATTCTGCAGGTGATATACAACTTTATAAACAACGCGATCACACACTCGGGCGAAGACAAAACCGTTCTCGTTTCACAGCGTGTGATTGATGGCGGCACAAAGAAAAAGGTGCGAATTGAGGTTACAGATCACGGAGAGGGTATCGCGCCCGAGGAGCTTGTTAACATCTGGGACAGATACTACAAGGTGGACAAGCTTCACCGCCGCGCACAGATGGGCTCGGGACTTGGTTTGTCGATTGTAAAGGGTATACTTGAGCTTCACGGCGCAAAGTATGGTGTAAGTAGTGAACCCGACGTTGGTTCGACGTTCTGGTTTGAGTTATAATAGAAAAGGAGCTGCTCTGTAAAAAGACAGTTCCTTTTTGCGCTGTGGGCCCTCATCAGTCGAGCGAAGCTCGACAGCTTCTCCCGGGAGAAGCCTTTTGGTTAGATTTACGCCTCGACATATAACATCGACAACTTTCAAGCCTTCCCCTGGGGGAAGGTGGCACGTCGCAAGACGTGACGGATGAGGGCACACCTCGGATGAGGGCTTCACCGCTAAACTATAATTTACCGCAATTATGAGTGATACAGCCCTTCACTGAATATCATCACGAAAACAGCTTTTCAAAAAATTCAAGCAAACGAAATTTCACAACGATATCTGGTGAATCCCCCTTGATTATGCGTATCTGCGACGGCGTGAGTCCCACCTCAAGAAGCTCACTGTCGTCGATTACGGCAAGCTCAGGGGCAACTGCTGTTTTACCGATACAGAGCTGTGGGAAAAGTACACACCACCAGTTTTGACCTTCTGCCTCTCCAATCAGTATACGAAGTGAGGTGTATGTTCCTGCCGGGAGAGTGTAGTTTTCGTAAACACGTGTTGGATATTCTTCCTTGGTGAGCGTTACTGAAACGGTGTACGCGGATGAATTTTCGAGAAGGACTTTTTTTGCCGACGATTCGATTGTCGAAAGATTTTCCCGAAGTATAGTTTCTGCGGCGGTACGGTCGGTGATGCCCTCAAGAAGCTCGGCGACTGTTGTGAGTATGCCGTCGCGGACCTTCAGTTTCATTGACTGATCTTCGCTTGTGTCGGAGTTTGCGAGGACGTGCAGACGGATGATATTGTCATAGAGTTCTGCGTCCGTGGCAGTAGGGAAGAATGCAGACAGGGGCAGCATCAGTGCTGTAAGTATTGAAAATACAAGTAAAAATACGGTTATGTTTTTTTGCATGGTTACCTCCAAAATATAAAAATCGCTTACTTTTCTGCGGTCATTATTGACACAAAATCGGTAAGCGATTCATTTTTTAAAGATAACTTCTGTCTATTTCGATAACGGTGTTGTATTCATGCGAAAGCGCACGGATTTTTGCTGATATAATCTCGCGCACCTCGCGTTCGTTTTTCGGGCATTCAAAGGGAACAACGACATCAAATATCAGATTTGTATGCGTCACACCGCGTACAACACGGAAATCGTGCATCGAAAGCGGCGTTTTTAACTCTTTTGAAACAATAACGATTATTGCCTCAACCTCACGTCGAAGCTCACGAAGCTCCTCATCTGCCGTGACAACCGGATCGAGATGAATGACGAGCTGTATGCCGCTCTTTTTGAAGTCAAACTCGATATTGTCAATAAGGTCGTGGCTTTCTAAAATGTTACGCTCGGCGGCAACTTCAACGTGTACCGAGGCGAAGATACGGTCGTGTCCGTAGCTGTGAACAACAAGATCGTGATAACCGAGTACACCGTCATAGCTCATGATGCGCTTGCCGATTGACATGACAAAATCCTTGCTCGGTGCTATGCCGAGAAGCGGATCGGAGGTTTCAAGAATAAGCTCGATTCCGCTTTTAACGATAAAGCAGGCAACGGCGATACCGAGCCAACCGTCAAGATTGACACCGCTGAATCTTGATATCAGCGCACCGATGAGGACTGCGGCGGTGGTTATCGAATCGTTACGGCTGTCGGCACTTGTCGCGATGAGTGCCGTTGAATCTATGTGACGACCGACCGAGCGGTAAAAGAGTCCTTGCCAGAATTTTATAACGATGGAAATTCCAAGGATCACGAGCGCGACTGTTGAATAATCGGTTTCTGTCGGCGAGAGGAGCGTATTTATAGAATTTATGAAAAATTCTATTCCGAGAACGCAGATGACCATCGAAACGATAAGTCCCGTTATATATTCGATGCGTGCGTGACCATACGGATGTTCCTTATCGGCAGGCTTTGCGGCGAGCTTGAAGCCGACCAAGGTTATTATCGAGGATGCGGCATCTGCGATGTTATTGACCGCGTCGGCACTTATCGCAATACTTCCCGAAATGATACCTATGACGAGCTTCATCAGCGAGAGAAGTAGGTTTGAAACGATACCGACAATGCTTGACACCGTGGCGCATTTCGCACGCACACGTGAATCATCGGTGTTTTTGTAATCCTTAACGAAAAGCGAAAGAAGCTTTAAATTCAATTTATCCGCCTCACAGTACAGTAAGTAATTTTTCAGCCGCGGCGAGGATTCCGAGCTTGCCGCTTTCGTAGGTAAGGCCGCCCTGCATGAACGCGGTGTAAGGCTCTCTCATGGGGCCGTCTGCCGAAAGCTCGATTGATGAGCCCTGCGTGAACGCTCCTGCCGCCATGATGACCTGATCTGTGTAACCCGGCATATCCCACGGCTCGGGACTTACGTATGAGTCGATAGGTGAGCCGCTCTGGATGCCCTGACAGAATGCAACAAGACGTTCGGGCTTGCCGAGGATTATCGCCTGGATGATGTCTGCACGGCGTTCGTTCCAACGAGGGTTTACGTCACAGCCGAGGGATTCAAAGATATAAGCGGCGAAATGTGCGGTTTTGATCGCCTGTGCAACGATATGGGGCGCGAAGAAGAATCCCTTGAAAAGGCTCTTGTTGTTGCCGAGCGATGCACCGCATTCAAGTCCCACGCCGACGGTTGTGAGACGGTAGCTTGCAAGCTCAACAGCCTTTGCGTTGCCTGCGATATATCCGCCCGATTCGGCAATACCGCCGCCGGGGTTTTTGATGAGCGAGCCCATTATAAGGTCTGCACCGACTGCGCACGGTTCACGTGTTTCGGTAAATTCGCCGTAACAGTTGTCAACGACGACATACGCATTTGAGCGAGCCTTGACGAATTTTGCAACCTCGCCGATTTCATCGACAGTCAGCGTCGGGCGGTTCATGTAACCCTTTGATCTCTGTAAAAAGACGATCTTTACTCGTTCACCGCACTCGGTGAGCTGTTTTTCAATTGCTTCAAAATTGATTTTTCCGTTATCAAGATCAATCTGACGGTATTCAACGCCGAAATCGGCAAGTGAGCCGTTACCGGGCTCTCCTGCGATGCCGATGACTTCTTCGAGGGTGTCGTAAGGTTTACCCGTTACGGAAAGCATGAGGTCATTCGGACGGAGAAGTCCGTAAAGTGCAATTGCGATCGCCTGTGTACCGTTTACGATGCTGTGGCGTACAAATGCCGCTTCTGCACCGAACACCTCGGCGTAAATTTTGTCAAGCGTGTCGCGTCCTTTATCGTCATAGCCGTAGCCGCTCGTGCCTGCAAAGCAGGAGTCGTCAACGCGGTTATTTTTGAACGAATCCATAACGCGCTTCGTGTTTTCAAATGATATACGGTCAATGTCGGCGAAAATTTGTGCAAGGTCACGTTCCGCTTTTGCCGTTAGTGAGAGAAGATCTATGTTCTGCATTTTGTTAGTCCTTTCTTTTTAAAAGCCGTTTACGAGGGCTTTGAAATAGTTGCCTCGCTCCTCAAAGTTTTTGAACATATCAAAGCTTGCCGAGGCAGGGGAGAGTACAACGATATCTCCTTTTACTGCCGAGCTATGTGCAACACCGACGGCATTTTCAAACGTATCCGCTTCGATTATTTCGGGCGTGCCGTTATATTCGGGTGCGCCAAGCAATGCGGCTTTGATTTTCGGAGCGGTTGCGCCGACGAGTACGACCTTTTTGGTACATTCGATAAGCGGCAATGCAAGCGGCTCATACGGGATATTTTTGTCATAACCGCCGCAAATGACGATCAGTTTTTCCTTGAATGCACGAAGTGCTGCCTCTGTACGTGTCGGGCTTGAATCAATCGAGCTGTTGTAATATTTAACGCCGCTCACTTCACGGACAAATTCACAGCGGTGTTCAACTCCGCCAAATGTTGTCGCAATCTCGTTTACGGTTTCGGGACTGACATATCCCATGGTCAGCGCTATTGCAGTCATATAGTTTTCGACGTTATGTCTGCCCGGGATTTTTATGTCGGCAGTGCGGAGTATTTTACTTATATTACCGTCTACGTCGCGGTGAACGATACAGCCGTCGTCCTCATAAATTGCGGCATATCCACCGTCGGGGGTACATTTGCCCGAGAAATATATCACCTCGGAATCGGTCATGGTCGCCATTTCGCGAGTGATGTCACAGCCGTAATTGAGAACGACACGTTTGTTTCCCTCGCCGAAGAAGATGTTTTCCTTTGAGACGGTATATTCGTCCATATCCGTGTGCCAATTGAGATGGTTTGGTGACACATTGGTAATTGCGGCATTGAGCGGCGACTTTTTCATCATGTGCAGCTGGAAGCTCGAAAGCTCAACCACCGCGATGTCATCCTCGCGGAAGCTGTCGATAT
Organism: uncultured Lachnospiraceae bacterium; assembly: GCA_964430755.1. Taxonomy (GTDB): domain Bacteria; phylum Bacillota; class Clostridia; order Oscillospirales; family CAG-272; genus Flemingiibacterium. The sequence continues at coordinate 32,971 of CAYSFT010000018.1, forward strand.
CGGGAAGAAGCGGTTTGCCGATGTTGCCGCCAACCCACACGCGAGCGCTTGAGTTTTGCTTTTTCATCTCAAACTCAAGCATTTTATATGTGAGTGTAGTTGTTGTTGTTTTGCCGTCGCTTCCGGTGATGCCGAAAATTTTACAAGGGCAAAGCTCGAAGAAAACTTCCATTTCGGAGGTGAGTGTTTTTCCGTTTGCAACAGCATTTTTGAACTGTGGCAGGTCACCGCGTATACCGGGCGCTTTGAAGATGATATCCTCTGTGAAATTTTCGAGATAAGCATCTCCGAGCGTCAATGAAACGCCTTTCTTTTCGAGCGAATCGGCAAGCTCGGTCATTTTATCGCGAGTTTTGATATCGCGAGCGGTCACTTTTGCGCCGCAGTCGAGAAGAAAATCGATCAGCGGAGTGTTTGAGACGCCGATACCGACCACGGCGACGTGTTTATCGCTTATATATTTCTTAAATTCGGTGAGTTTTGACATAATACACCTCTGTTTATTTTAGTCATACATTATATTATAGCATATTTGGCGAGAATTGTAAACGGAATTTTGAAAAAATCTGCGCAGAGAGCCCTCATCCGTCTTGCCTTCGGCAAGCCACCTTCCCCCAAGGGAAGCTGTCGAGCTTTGCGAGACTGATGAAGGCAAATGACGCAAAGAAGCTATTGATCCGCCATCTGCGTCGGCGGCGAGGGGGGTCATTTTAATTAGCAATTCTTCATTACATCACACAATTGTAAATTATTAGCGTGCAGACAATTTTAAAATAATATGATATAATGTATATTAGAGATATATTTATTTAGGACAAGGGGAGTTGCACCATGCGTAAAGAAATCGAATTGAAAAATCGCGACCGCTTTATTACGCTTGGTATAACTATCTCTTACTATCGGAAACTGCGCGCAATGACGCAGGAACAACTCGCAGATCGTGTTGATATAAGCCGTTCACATTTGGGGTGTATCGAAGTTCCGAACTGTGTTCAGTCGTTTTCACTTGACATACTATATGGTATCGCAGATGCTTTGGACATTTCTCCGTCTGATTTGCCGAGTGAAACATATGCAATGATAAAATAGTGATTCATGAAAAATAATACTCGATTTAAAGACCGGACAGTCTGCTCTACCGGACACCGAAACATACCTGAAACTGAATATGAAATCATCGCAAAGCGTTTGCGAAAAATTATAGGGCTGTTGCAAATATCTTTTCTGTATTTGCAGCAACCCTTTTTTCACATATTCAGGATAATTATATACTCGCGGCATCAGGCGAAAGAGTGAATACCGCACCGAATTTAAGGCAGAGAAACAGCACCGATAAAATTCCGACAGCGATTCCGAGCCATTGCTTTTTAGTAAGTCTTTCGCGGAAGATAACCACCGCGGCAAGCGTCGTTATAACGAGCATACTGCCGTTGAATACGGGAAAGAATACCGCGGAATCCATCTTACCGGTAAGATAAAGATTAAGCTTGTTGTTGGCGCCGACAAAAAGTCCGGGGAGAATCATAAGCACAATCGCCTTGACAAGAGCTTTTTTGTCAGTTCCCTCCGGGAAAATGCGCTTCTTTCCGCCCTTCGAGGTTACAACTGAAAGAATCGTGGAAATAACGGACGAAACCGCAAATGCGATAATTAAAAATCCGTTAAGTTCGCCTCTGAAATCGGAACTCTGATGTATTTTCTGCATAATGCCGATACCGCCGGTCAGAAAGAAGCAAATTATGCAAAGAATAAGCCAGCGCAGCGATGCTGACTTTTCACCATCTTTTTTATCGACCGCAAGAACGAAACTGAAAAGCATGAGTACAATTCCTATAAGCTGAGAAACGGCAACTGATTCTCCGAAGAAAAACAGCCCGGAAAGCGCACTTATCAGAGTTGAAAAAGACATTATGACCGTCGTGTATGACATCGGACCTATCTGCATTGAAAGCATATTTACAGAATTCTGGAGTGATGTCACGATTCCAAAAACAGTAGCGAGAATCGCCGTATACGCCGACACCTCGCCGAGTCCTCCCCAAATCAGAAGAACAACCGCCGTAGATATTCCGACAACCGCACTGTAAGCATACGCCGCGGTCATTCCCGTAACAGCTGATTTTGCGAATGTCTTCTTCAGAATATTCGACATCACGACCGCCACAAGCGAAATTATAAGAAAAGCGGCAATCAGCGTACTCGAAGGATTCTCCGGCATTGCCGCCGCAAAACATTTTGTGACTGTAATTCCATTCATTTTTGTTATTATCTCCCACTATGTATAAACCAAATTTTACAGTAATAGTATAACATATTGAAAGTGCTTTTTCAAGAGCCTTTTCCCGAATCTTAAAAATGGACGCAGCCGGCTGTATAAAACGCTCTTTTTCGATTCCGTCTGAAATATATTATCATATAACACGGCGCATTTATAGGCTAATTAAATCAATTTATATGAAATCAAATCAACATTTATAGAAAAAAGGGGCTGTTGCAAATACCTTTTCTGTATTAGTAACAGCTCCATCATTATTTCGGCGTTGGCGGTGCACTCGGCTTCGACACACTCGCCGCCAAAGCAGTCATCGAGCTTAAAGAAAAATATCCGCATATAAAGCTGATTCTCGTTTTGCCTTGCCGCGATCAGACGCGATATTGGAGTGCCCACGATAAGCAAATATATGATGATATTTGTTGCCGCGCCGACAAGGTGACGTTCTTGCGTGACAATTATACGCATGGTTGTATGCACGCTCGTAACCGTCACCTTGTTGACCACAGCTCCGCTTGTGTTTGTTATCTTACACATTACGGCGGCGGTACTGATTATACCGTTTCTTATGCCGAAAAGCTCGGTGTTGAGATTATAAATCTCGCGCTTTAAGTGTTGCTTTTTATCATTTCGTGAAGTGCTGAAAGTGCTGCGGCAAGCCCTCCGACCTCATCAATAAGTCCGATAGAAACCGCTTCTTCACCGTCGATTATTGTGCCGACGTCGGTTGCGATTTCTTCCGTCTGCATCATCAGTTTTGTGAATTCTTTCTTTTCGATATTGCTGTTGCGGCAGACAAAATCAGTGATACGATCCTGCATTTTTTTGAGGTTTTCAAAGCTCTGCGGTACTCCGACAACAAGTCCGTTCGTTCTCACCGGGTGGATAGTCATTGTTGCGCTCGGGACGATGAATGAGCGTTTCGCCGCGACGGCAAGCGGTACGCCGATCGAATGTCCGCCGCCGAGGACGATTGATACGGTCGGTTTTTTCATACCGGATATCATCTCAGCGATAGCAAGTCCGGCTTCAACGTCGCCGCCGACGGTGTTGAGCAGAATGAGAAGTCCGCCGATCTCTTTGCTTTCCTCGATTTGACAGAGAAGCGGAATGATGTGCTCGTATTTTGTGGTTTTTGCGTTGTCGCCGAGGATATAGTGTCCCTCAATTTGTCCGATGATCGTCAGGCATTGTACGTCGGATTTGCTTGTGAGTACCGTGCCTGTTTTTTCGATTGAGTCGAGGGCTTCTTCGGGTGTGTTTTGGTTGTCGTTGTTCATTTTTGGTGTTCCTTTCGCCGTTTTTCATATAAATACGTCTTTAGTTTTCTCAAAAATCCACCTTTTTATTATTTACATTTCGAGAATTTTGTGGTACAATATTTATATATGGCAATTTGCAAATATAAATTTAATTTTGAAAGGAAATATTATCATGGCAAACCAAGTACTTGTTGAAACCTCCGCAAGACACGTTCACCTCTCCGCTGAGCACATCGAAGTGCTTTTCGGTAAGGGTGCAACACTCACTCACAAAAAGGATCTCTCCCAGCCCGGTCAGTTCGCGTGCGAAGAGCGCGTAACTCTCGTTGGCCCCAAGAAGCAGATCGCTAATGTTATCATCCTCGGTCCGGCTCGTCCCGCAACCCAGGTTGAAGTATCCTTCACCGATGCAAGAACCCTCGGCGTAAACGCTCCTGTTCGTGAGAGCGGCGACGTTGCAGGCTCCGCAGGCTGCAAGCTCGTTGGCCCTGCAGGTGAGGTTGACATCACAGAGGGTGTTATCGTTGCAAAGCGTCACATCCATCTCACTCCCGACGATGCTGCAAAGTTCGGCGTTGAAGATAAGCAGGTCGTTTCCGTTAAGATCGACAGCGCAGACCGCACCACCGTTTTCGGTGACGTTGTTTGCCGCGTAAGCCCCAAGTTCGCTGCTGCTATGCACATCGACACTGACGAGGCTAATGCTGCTTGCGCTTTCGGCGAAGTTTACGGCGAGATCATTAAGTAATTTTACATATTCGCCCGAAATGTGGCAATAATATGAAATATTAAATTAAAGGAGATATAAACATGAACTATACTCACGAAGTTGAACAGATGTGTTGTGTAGCCAAGGGTCCGAAGCACGGTCCCGCACCTATTCCCGAAGAGGGCAGATGGGTTAAGGCTTACGAAATCAAAGACATTTCCGGTCTTTCTCACGGTATCGGCTGGTGCGCTCCTCAGCAGGGTATGTGCAAGCTGACACTTAACGTAAAAGAGGGTATCATCGAGGAAGCACTCGTTGAGACCTGCGGATGCTCCGGTATGACTCACTCCGCTGCTATGGCAGGTGAAATTCTCCAGGGCAAGACGCTCCTCGAAGCTCTCAACACTGACCTCGTTTGCGATGCTATCAACGTCGCAATGCGCGAGATCTTCAAGCAGCTCGCATACGGTCGTTCACAGACTGCATTCTCCGAGAACGGTCTTCCCGTTGGTGCATCTCTTGAGGACCTCGGTAAGGGTCTGCGTTCCCAGATCGGTACCATCTTCGCAACCAAGGAAAAGGGCGTGCGTTACCTCGAAATGGCAGAGGGTTATATCCTCGAGCTCGGTCTTGACAAGGACAATGAGGTTATCGGTTACAAGTTCGTAAACCTCGGCAAGATGATGGACGCTATCAAGGCAGGCACCGATCCCAAGGAAGCTTATGAATCCAACATCAAGACTTACGGCCGTTATGATGACGCTGTTAAGTATATTGATCCGAGAAAGAACTAAGAGAGGGGGAGCACGAATATGTCTAACAATGTAAAATTTGAGGGTAAGGAAAGAAGACTTGCCGGTATTGAAGCTTGCCTCGCAGAGTACGGTATCAAGGATCTCGAGGAAGCAAGAGAAATCTGCCTTGCAAAGGGCGTTGACGCTGACGCCATTGTTAAGGGTATTCAGCCTATCGCGTTTGAGAACGCTGCATGGGCATACACTCTCGGCTGTGCTATCGCAATAAAGAAGGGCTGCAAGAATGCTGCTGATGCTGCTGAAGCAATCGGTATCGGTCTTCAGGCATTCTGCGTTCCCGGTTCCGTTGCATCCACCCGTAAGGTTGGTCTTGGCCACGGTAACCTTGGCGCAATGCTTCTCCGTGAAGAGACAAAGTGCTTCTGCTTCTTGGCAGGTCACGAGTCTTTCGCAGCAGCAGAGGGCGCTATCGGTATCGCAAGAACCGCTAACAAGGTAAGAAAAGATCCCCTCCGCGTTATCCTTTGCGGTCTCGGTAAGGACGCTGCATTCATCATTTCGAGAATCAACGGCTTCACCTATGTTTGCACCGATTATGACTTCTACACTGACGAATTAAAGGTCGTTTACGAGAAGGCATACTCCGACGGCGACAAGGCTAAGGTTAAGTGCTACGGCGCTAACGACGTTCTCGAGGGTGTTGCAATCATGCGTCACGAGGGTGTTGACGTTTCCATCACCGGTAACTCGACCAACCCGACCAGATTCCAGCATCCCGTTGCAGGCACTTACAAGAAGTGGGCGCTTGAGAACGGCAAGAAGTACTTCTCCGTTGCATCGGGCGGTGGTACAGGACGTACACTCCATCCCGACAACATGGCTGCAGGTCCTGCTTCCTACGGCTTGACTGACACAATGGGACGTATGCACGGCGACGCACAGTTCGCAGGTTCGTCCTCCGTTCCCGCTCACGTTGAGATGATGGGACTTATCGGTGCAGGTAACAACCCCATGGTTGGTATGACCGTTGCTTGCGCTGT
>CAYSFT010000019.1:0-37892 GCA_964430755.1 uncultured Lachnospiraceae bacterium
CCGCCGTCGCCGTTTGTGATAGCATCGGTGAGAGCGTCACTGATATAACCGAAGCTGGTGACCGTCTTTCCGTTGTCGCCGCTGTTTGTAACATTCAGATACGAATCAACGCCGTCAACCTCGATGATCTTATCAACTGCACCGTCTTCGAGAGTTGCGTAATCGTTGCTGTAATCCTTAGTCTTAACGATTTCGAGATTCTTAACGCCAAGATCAAGTGCAGCGTCAATTGCGAATACAAGCTCATCCTTTGCAATAGGCGCGTATGCCTTGAATGTGAATGTTGCGCTTGTCCAGGTTTCTGCATTAACGGCAGCAGTTTCATCTGCTCCGCTCAGTGTGAGGTTTGCAACGTTTGCATCCTCATAGAGCTTTGAAACATCACCGTCATATTTGCCGTAGTCAATTTCAGCAAGCTTGAAGTCACCCTTAACGGTATATTCGCCTACAGAGAGCATTTCATCACCTGCAAAGGTGAATGCCGCGCCGGTTTCGTTTGCGGGAACAACAAGGTAACCGTTATCGCTGACAACAAATTCGATAGCGTGATTTCTCAAGTCATGACCTGCGGAATTTTTCGCCCAGCCGGATTCTCCGTTATAAAGACCGGTTGTGTTTGTAGCCAGGTTTTCATCAGAACCTGTCTCAACGATCTTAAGATCCTTAATATCCATCGGAGCGAAGCCGTAACCGCCGCTGCCTCCGAGGAAGTAAATACCGGTGTTATCGCTTAAAAGGGTTGTTGTTGCAGTGTATTCAACCCAATCAGAGGTCATCGTGATGGCAGGTACATAATCGCCATTCCAAAGATGACTGATAGCTCTTGTCTTTGCAGGGATGTTGTCAACCGCCTTATCTGCATTGTAGGACAAGGGATCAGTTGACGGAATGTACGGAAGTGTACGAACCTTGAAGGAGATCGTATAGGACTTGCCTGCGGTGTATTTGCCGGTGGTGTCCTTATAGATCACACCGTCGGTGTTGTAGTCACGTCCGTAGAAATGCAGATATGTGTCTGCCTCGGGATAAACGAGACCGATTTCTGCATCGTATCCGCTTGTCGCGATTACGCTTGTGTCGAGTGCGTTAGCCTTCTGGTGTGCAAGCTCAAGCTCCGCTTCAAGAAGATCAGCGTAGTTGTCAACGTTTGCCTGCTGTTCAGCGGTGAGAGCATCGTATGCAGCACGAGCCGCATCAATTTCAGCCTCAGACTTAGCCGCTACGCCGCCGATTGCGTCGATGAGATCTTCAACATCGGTAACAGCAGTATCGGTTTCAGCCTTTTCCTGTGAAACGAGCCATGCAAGAACATCAACAGCATCGTTTCTTACAGCTGTCCATGTGTAGTGCTCCCAGCCCTCGTTTGCTCTGGTTGTTTCAGAGTAAAGAGCTATATAGTCCTCATCCTCGGCATCGTACTCGGTGTATTTAACATTGGTACGGCCAAGATCGCGGAGAGCCTGATACATAGCCTGGTCACCAACAACACTTACAACAGGGTCCTGCTTTGTATGGTGAATCCAGATTGCGAGATCCTCACGGATGTTCGCTGCCTGAGCCGCATCATTGTAGCCTGCGGTAGGAAGTGCAGCCGCAAAGAGGTCGGGCTCACGGAGAATGATATCCCATGTTCCGCCGCCGCCCATCGAGTCGCCTGCAACGTAGATGCGGTTTTCGTTAATGCTATATGTGGTGAGAATCTCATCATAGATATAGCTGATTGCCGCACTCATAGGCTTGGAGATGGGTGTACTTGTGTAGCTGTAAGTACCGGGAGTCCAGTCGCTTTCAACCCACTTGTAACCCGAGGGACATCTCGGAGCGAAGATGATGAAGTCTTCGCCGTACATTTCGATTACGTCAGCAGTGATAAAAGCAGAAGAGCCTGTACCACTTGTGTACAGAGGTCCGTCACCTCTGTCGCCTGCACCGTGCAGGTAAACGAGAAGGGAGTACTCCTTGTCAGCGGAGTAGGTTGCCGGCACATAAAGACTTGTGCCGATGGTGAAATCGTCGTGGGTGTAAGTGCTGCCCACATATTCACCGGTACCGGTCACTTCGGTTGCATCTGCACTGACAGAAGCAGTGGGAGCAACAGCGAAGGTTGACGATATCAGAGCAAGTGACATCGCCATGGCCAGTATGCGCTTGAAGTGTGTCTTTGCCATAGTGTTTTCCTCCTAATAAAATTTTTTATTTTAAGACCGCCCGGCGGTCAAGGGTAACGATATTATTTCACAATATAATTATACCATCAAAAAGAGATTTTTTATAGTAATTTTACACCAAAGAAACAGGACTATTTTCCCAACTTCACGGTTATTACTGCGATTTGAGGGAATTTTTTCAAATTTACTGTCAATTTGCCTCAGGCGTTCAGATGTAAACAGAGGTTCGGATAAGATCAGACAACCGAAACCGATTTGTCCTCGCATATCTCGTCAAGACAGTATTTACACTTAATAACCGGCTCACGGTTCTGCCATTTACCGTTTGTGAAATCAGGGAACTCCATCGGAGCGCCGCCCTTGTTTATCGACATTTCGGAAAGCGGACCGACAGCCAGCCATGCCGCAGTATCATACGCATCAATCGGTGTGTTGGTACCGTTTTTCACGCTCTCGATGAAAGCTCTGCAAACAAGCCAGTCCATACCGTCGTGACCTTCCTTAACGCCTGCCTTGATATACTCGGTGTGAAGCGGATGATCGTATTTTTCATACATTTTTTCTTCGTTTACAAAGGAGTCCTCGGTCTGACCTGCGAAATAAACAGATTTACGATCCTCGCAGGACATTCCCTTTACGCCGCGTACCGTTAAGCCGCGACTGTAATGCGAGCGTTTAAGATTGGTGTCAAGAGTGAGAACGATGGTTTCACCGCCTGCACAGGTAATTACAGTAGTTACGATATCGCCCTGCTTATAGTCGATCTTTGCCCATTTGCTGTCCTCACCGAACTTGTTGATGGCGTAGTCCTTGAGTCCGCGGCTCTTGGTTGCGAACGAGGAGAGACTTACCATGCGGTTTCCTCTGTTGATCGAAAGTATCTTGGAAATCGGGCCAAGCTCGTGAGTCGGATAGTTTTCACGGTTCTTGTTTATGTAGTGACCGAGACGGTAATGAGGAATGTCGATGTTTTCGAAGTTTGAGAAGATATCCTCCTCGTTTATCCAGTGATGATAACCGCCCGAGCAGTGAATAAGCTCGCCGAAAAGTCCCTGCTTCACGATGTTGAGTATCATCATCTCGCGTCTGCCGTAACAGCAGTTTTCAAGCATCATTACGGGAACGCCGGTTTCCTCATAGGTTTTGACGAGATCAAAGCATTCGTCAAGCGTGTCAGCACATCCAACCTCAACAGCGGCATATTTGCCTGCACGCATGGTCTCCATAGCGATTTTCGGTCTGCCGCTCCAGCCGATCATGATGATAACCGCATCAATCGTCGGATCGTTTAAAATATCGTGATAATCCTTGGTTAAATAAGGATCGTGTTTTGTATTTTCGCGCAGGAACTTCTGCATTCTTTCAAGTCGCTCATCCGAGAGATCGGAAAGTGCCGCAACCTCAACGTCCTCCATCTGTGAAAAATTCTTCTCGAGCACGGCAAATCCACGCTTACCGAGTCCGATATAACCAATTCTTACTTTGTCTTTCATGGTGTGTTTTCTCCTTATTTTAGTTGCATTTTGCAAAAAATCATTGACATTACACAAATATTTGTGTATAATTATTTTACCACAGTTAATAACATAAAACAATGCGTTATTGGACACAAAACTTATGTTTTAAGACACTGGAAACAAGGAGGCGATATCATGACTTTTCGGAGTACAGCTATTTGGCACGAAGCGCACGTTGAAAAACGCTTTGAAATAATCGAATTTAACTCGGCATTTAAGTTCGATTGGGACGATCAGTATGCCTATAAAGGAGAATATCATGTACCGTGGGAGATCGTATTTGTGAAGAACGGCGCGGTTGAATGTACCGAGGACGAACGCGTTTACACCCTGCAAAAAAACGATCTCATCATTCATGCGCCAATGGAATTTCACAGCATACGAAGCGTGAAAGAGCCGTCTGTTCTCATAACAAGCTTTATAGCAGACGGCGAGCTTCCGATCGAGCTTACAAACGGAATTTTCACTCTTAGCGATAAATACAGCAAGGAGCTCATGGAAATATTCGACCGTATACACGCATTCAGGGAAGATGGACCTGTAAACGCTTATTCAGGGCAAGAAGCAGCCTGCCGACTTGAGGCACTGCTGATCCGTTTGGCAAACAAAAACTCTGAGGAACAGCTCTCGCCCTCTCAAACGGCAAATGAATACAGCCGCGTAGCCTCTGTGATGGCGGAAAACGTCTGCGAAAATCTGTCGCTTCCTCAACTGGCAAAGCTGTGTAATATAAGCGTCAGCTATATAAAGCTGCTTTTCAAAAAATACACAACGATCAGTCCGATGAGTTACTATGCCAATCTGCGAATACAGCACGCTATACAGCTGATGAAAGACGGTATGCCTGCCGCCGAAATCGCAAACACAATGAATTTTTCCTCGCCGAACTATTTTTCCGTATTTTTCAAGAAGCATACAGGCGAAATACCCTCTGTATACCGTAAGCGATTAAAATAAGTATTCCGAATACCATTCCATACTAATTATATCAAATCCGCAAACATCGGCACAAGACAAAATGACACCAAATTAAGACAATTGTATACCTAAAACGCAAAAAGCTGTCCGCACCAATGAAAGATGCAGACAGCCGTTTTTATTCATTCAATCACACCTTGGCATAAAAAAAGGAGGAACCGAAATTCCTCCCAAAATTCATATTTTAAAAAATTCAAGCGTTACACAGTCGTTGTCCTTGAGTGCGGAAAGTCTGATGCCGTCCTCCGCAAGTGAAGCACCGCTCATCTTTGTTTCGCCATAGCGGTAATCCGCACCACAGTCAACGACCGGATAAACTGTCAATTCGGAAGCGTGAGTCTGCTTGGTGAACACTTTAACGATACAGCGCGAGTGATCGTTACTTGAATACTCAATAGCAGTGATACTCGGCGAATCGGCAAGCAGATATGCACGGGCGCTCATATAGAATTCCCTGTCCTGCTTAAATTTTGTGATGTGCGCCTTGAATTTCTCCTTGTATTCTTCAGGGAACGACGCAATATCGCATGAAAAACCGATCGGGCCGCCGCTCATAAAGCCAAACAGATGCTCGTCACTGACAATTTCAACATTTTCCCATGTAGCACCGCGGCAGGTGAGCAGATAACCGCGAGTCTCCTCGTGACCATACCACGGGAATCCTTCAGCCCATTTGAGAACACTCCAACGCTCCATATGTGACGACGGTAAACGCTTCATCGTATTTTTGATAATCGTCAGCTCATCAAGCATACTTTCGTTGTCCGAGGGCCAATAGCTGTCATAAAGCATACTCTGCCCAAGCTCCATACGCGCGCCGCCGCTTGCGCAGTTGGTGAGATAGAGATCGGGGTATTTTTCGCGCAGACGCTCGGTAAAAATCCGCTGTCCCTGCATATAGCGATAGAACGAATTACCCGAGGGATCATACGGAATCGTCGCGTTGAAATCAAACTTCACCCAGCCAATCTTGTATTTATCAATCTGCGAACAAACAGAATCAAAAATATAGTCACGTGCGTCCGGATTTGCGAAATCAAGAAAACCGCCGCCAATGTAATAATCGGGATGAGCCTTGACCGAATTTGATTGGAGTGATGCACGCTCCGGCTCAAACCACAAGCCGAAGATCATACCCTTTGAGCGTATATATTCCGAAAGAGCCGTAAGTCCGCCCTTAGCAAGCGAATCGGGGTTTTCCACCCAATCGCCGACCGAGGTGTACCAACCCTTTGTTCCAAACCAACCTGCATCAATCATGAATGCCTCAACGCCAAGCTCCGCCGCAGTGTCAACCTGACGGTAAAGCCCATCGGCATCAAGCTTATCGAAGCAGTAAAGCCACGAATTATATAAAACCGGCATACGGCGTCTGGGATAAAGCTCGTTATAAAGCGTGTGCAGCTTATACATATCAAGATCATCGCGATTCTTTGCCATGAAGAAAATCACCGTCGGAAGCTCAATTTTCTCACCGGCTTCAACCGTCATGTGCATTCCCGCATCGGCAAATCCCAACTCAAGGACAACCAGCTCCTTTTGGCTGACGGGATACTTGCGCACATTCATCTTCCACTGTGCGTTCGGAACGAGATGGAACACCGTCGTCGCTTTAGTGTGAAGATTGTGCAGCGCCATTACAGGAGAAGCACCCTCGCAGGTGCGTATTCCCTGTGAAGCAGCAGTAACCTGCGTCACAAGCGGCTGCCATGTGCCTTCACTTTCGTGCTGCCAACCGTTAAACTGTGTGTAAACCTCATAAGAATCGCCGTCCATACGAAAACGGCTTACGAGTTTTGTAACGGTCATAGGTTCATCGGTGAGATTTTCAAAGCTGTCGTGTCTGATAACGACACCGTTTTTATGCTCGGAAAATTCAGCACACAGGCGAATCTTTTCGTTTTCATAGGTGTATACGCTCTTGCCATCGTTGGCGGTACATTCATATTTTTTATCGCCGTCGATAACACCGAAATCGCCGACTGCATAAAACAGCCCCGAAACACCTAATTTCCCGCTTTGATCAATAAAATTTTCTATTTTCATATTAATCTCCAATCCTTATTCAAAACGCAAACAGGAACGTTGAAAGAAACGCTCCGCCGATTGATATCCATTCTTTTCCGGTAATTTTCTCTTTAAAAATGAACGCTGACACGAGCGCCGAAAGAACAATTACACCGCCCGAAACAAGCGGAAACTGCACCGACGCCGGTACACTGTTCGCCGCAATCAGATGCAAAAAGTTGCCCGTATAGGTAGCAGCACCAATAGCCGACATCGAAAGGATCGCCGGACGCGTGAGCGAGGTTTTTGCAACAGCGCGGCTTTCCTTTTTGAAAATCAGAACCGCGAGAAGAACCACAGCACTGATAATTGCCGTGAGGGCACATGAAATCACAGTGAAGCTTATTTCGTCAACGATAAGTGCGCCGTTTTTCGCGCCCTCCTGATGAGCCTTGGCAATAACGCCCGTCATACCGTTCACGAAAAATATGACAAGGCAGAGTATGAAGAATAAGTTACGTCCCTTTCGGCTGCAGTTGTCGCGTTTCTCGGTAGAGCCTTGGATTATGCCCTGCATGATTATAAAGGCAGACAAAAGCACGCAGCCTATCTTCATGCAAAGAGTTGCAGCTTCGTCGAGCCATATAACACCGTAAAAGAACGGAACAAGCATACCGCCGAGCATCATAAACATGCTGTAAACAGCGAGACTTCCAAGCGACAGCACCTTTATACCAATCATATAGTAAGGTATCATAACAACTGCAAAAGCGAGTGCCCACCAAAACGAAAACGGAGTCACACTGACCTTGAATCCACCGATAAAAAGATATATAAGCATTCCAATCAGACTCGTCGCAACGAGCATCACAAGCGAAGTTACAGCTGTCTGCCGCACACTTTTTTCATACACTTTTGTGAAAGCGAATTGCGCCGCAAAGCAAACAACCGCTAAAATAATTAATATGTATTCCCTCATCGAAATTCCTCTGTAAATTACAAATTAACCATAATGATTATATCTCATCTATTATACCATGTCATAGTAAAGATTAATAGCAATATTAACCTTAAAAATAGCATTATTTTCCCAATTGGCAAATAATATTGACATTTTAAATTTGAAATGATATAATAAAAATATCCGGAACCAAGGGGGTGAGCATCTTGAATTATATATTCAACAGAGAAAAGATCGCCGAGCTTATATCCGATTTTTATATCAGCACCGGCATCGCTGTTACGCTGTACGATTCCTCGTTTGATATCGTTGCAACCTCGCCTATCTTCTCCGAATGCTGCGCTTGCATAAGATCGAAAAAGGTGTGTGTTGACAACTGTAACCGCTCAAACCTCATTCACTTCAAGGAAGCCGCAAAAAGCACCTCCACCGTTTTTTATAGCTGCCACGCGGGTCTTATGGAAACGATAACCCCTATCATATACGACGGCACCGTCATCGCATATATGCAAACGGGACAGTTCCGCGATGAGGATCACATATATTCATCCTCAAGGAAGCTCACCGAGGCCGCAAGGCTTTATAAACTCCCGGAAAAGAAGCTTTTAGCGCTATATGAAAAGCTTCCGGTCATCTCAAAGAACAAGCTTCGCGCACAGCTTAATCTGATGGATGTAATAATAAAGAGCTTCTGGGAAAACGGTCTTATTTACTGTAACCGAAGTATGCTCTCCGTCAAAATCGAGCAGTATATAGTCGAGCATATATCCGAAAAAATATACATTTCACAGCTGGCAGATAAATTCTTTCTCTCAAAAAATTCGCTTTACCGTCTTTTTAAGGATGAATTTCACACCACCGCAAACGAATTTATTCTTCTGAAAAAGCTCTCTCATGCACAGGAGCTTTTAAAAACGCGAGCACATCTCGATATAACCGAGGTTGCCTCCGCCTGCGGATTTTCGGATTACAACTATTTCATCCGCATCTTCAAGAAGCGCATCGGTATAACCCCTCTGCAGTTCAGAAAAACCGTCGGCAAATCGGACGAGGAACAATAAATCATATCAATACAAAATCAAGGAGCTGTCCGAAATGAAAGACAGCTCCTTTTGTTGTGCAGATAATTTTATTTATTCAGGAGAATGATACTGTGAACATCAAGACGTTCAAGATTGATGATCGCACCGTCATCCGTCAGCTCATAAGTGAACTTCTCTCCGAGCGGCATTGTAACGCCCGTAAATTTGCCCTTCACCTTGACTGTTACATTGTAGACCTCCGGAACCTCATCGTAAACGAGATACGTGAGTGAATGTCTGCCTTGCTGCATATTGAGCAGGTTAACGATAAGACCATCATCACACTCCTGCATGGTGAGGTCAATATTCGTGCGGCCGACTTCAATAACAGGAGCTTCAAGCTGCATGAGTATCTTTTTAAGATAATTTCTGACGGTGTAGCTTCTGCCGAGCGAATAGTGATATCCGAAATTGAACGGAACATATGCGATCTTACCCTTACCATAGTCGTCGATACGATAAGACGGCAGGATCCCGTCGCGCAGATCGGCATTTTTGTATATAGTTCCCTCTCCGCTTATAAGATCGATCACGTCCACGGAAACCTTTGTATTGCCAAGCGCATTGTTGACCGCCGCAAAACAGCCGTCGTCGCCGAGGAGATATGCTTCATCAACAGTTACAGTCTCGCCGAACTTGGTTCCGATCATTTCGCCGAAGGCACGGCACGCCTTGCATCCGAGAAGTACGAGCTTTCCGCCTTTCTCGGCATATGCAAGGAGCTTTTTTCTCATATCCTCGCCAATGTCATCCCATTCGGGAACGAGCATGATCTTATATTCATCAAAACGGTCAGCCTGATAATCGCAAAGAACATTGACCGTGTACTGTGCGTCAAGAGCGGCATTGAGAGAACCGACAAGCGGGATTCTTGTGTCGCCCGAAGCAAACGGCCTGCCGCCCTTTTCCCTGCAATGATAATATCCGTACTCAGAGAACAGCGCACCAACCTGTGCAATCGGTTCTTTTTCGAAAAGCATCTCACGTGCGCGAACAAACTCTGCAATCTTTGCAACACGGTCAACATTTGCACGTCTTGCGCTTCCGTCCTTGTTCTGTGTGATATAAACCTGGAAGCCACCGCCAAGAGAGAGAACACCTGCCGCCTCTTGCATGAGCTGTACTGCCGGCTTATCTGTGAAATGTGTCCATTCAAATCCCCATGCCATAAGGTCCCATGGCTTGCCGCGAAGTGCCGTACAACGCGACGCAAAACGAACGTCGTGAACACTGTCCTGAGGCGAAAGGTCGCCCGAAAGGAAGTCAACGTCAACAGTAGGCTTGTCGGGAGAGGTCGAAGTATAGAGCCAGTTACTTGTAATCTTGAAATGAGGTGCGTGCTTATGTATAGCATCAACATATTTCTGAGCGAATTTGAAGAACGCATCACGCATTGCGATATTGTATTCGATAGGAGTAAGGTTCTCGCCCAGCACAGCCTTTGCACGGTCGGAATAATCACATTCAACCGCCCAGCAGTCTCCGTCAATCCATGCTCCGTCGATGCCGTAATCGTCTGCAAACTCCTTGAGCTGAGGAATCATACAGTCGTCAAGATATGAGCCGAAAAGAGAAATTTTTCCCGTGAGCGTTCCGTCGGCCTTACCCTGTCCCTCATCGGGATGAGCCTTAACGTATTCGTCGTCAAAAACGCCCGAATAGTGTACATAAAGCGGAACATCGTGCTTTTTCGTAACATCGCGCCAAACGCGAAGATTATCAGATTTAATAAGAGCCGCCTGCTTTCCAACCTTTGTGGGATAACTGCTGTTGCCCTCGTGTCCCTTACTGTCACACTGAATAAAATCAGGCTTTGCGGCGAGAAGATAACGTTCGATATCCTCGATCTCTGTTCTGACACCGATCTCGTCGGTGTTTTTTGCGTGGAAGTCAAAATGCAGACCCCAGAAGCGTTTTCCCTTTTCCATTTTTATGACCATTGCTTTTGCGAAGCAAAAGCTTCCTTTCTGTCCTTATTGGGGCACGCTTTGCGGAGCAAAATCTCGGTCTATGACCGAGATAGAGCCACAAAAGGTAGTTTGAAAATTTGTTTTCAAACTTTGTGCCTCCTGAAAAATTCAAGTTATATCATTTGATTTCCGATATTTCTTACATATATCGTTTTTTCGAAAATCGGTCGGACTGCAATTCATGCGAGAGGCAAATATGCGATTGAACGTGCGTAAGCTTCCAAAGCCGCATTCATATGCTATCTGCGTTATCGTAAGATCGGTTTGCTCAAGCAAGAGCAATGCCTTTTCCATTCTCATATTGATGAGCAGCGGCTTGAGCGGAACACCGATATAATCCTCAAAAATATGACCGAGTGCCGTTTTATTGATACCGAGTGCCGACGCAATCTGAGAGAGCGTCAACGGTTCGTTTAGTCTGTCGTAAATATATTCCATTGTCCGACGGGTGATATCCGTACCGACGGCGTTTGCGCGAGTCTGCTCCGTATTGCAGGATGTGAACGATGACATAAGTGCATAAAAAAGCGACTTTATCATGAAACCGTCTTTTCCCTCACGGTATTTCTCAAGAGCATGATACATAAATACCACCACCTCAGGCGCCGGACGAAAACGGTAGGTTTCATAATTTTTCACCTTATACGTTTCATAAAAATCATTAGCTATTGGCAAAGAAAACATAAGAACTCTTGCCTTTGCACCTGCACGCGGAGAAAAGCCGTGCAGTCTGTAAGGGAAAATCAACATTGCATCGCCGACGCCGAGTATCTCTGTTTTTCTTTCGTACATCACGCTGACGCTTCCCTTTTCAACAAAAAGAACCTCAAGCTCAGCATTTATATGGGGGTCACAACTGATTTCATCGCAGTGTTCAATAAAGTATTCCGTATTATGCTCCATAATTACCTCGCCACTGTTTTGAAATATTTTACACTTTGACTATAATTATAATTTAAATGGCTTGCTTTGTCAAGACAAAAATAGTATAATATAAGTCATAAAATTATATTTTTCACAAAAAGTGAATTACTCGGCAGGAAAAATACATATGATTTCATATTTACTGATTCTACTGAAAACGGGACTTGTAAGTGTAAGCAGCGCACTCCAAAAATCATTCCAACGAAAATTTGAAAACACAACACTCAACTTTATAAAATACAATTTGATAAATAGCGTCTTTGCGTCCTGCTTCCTTTTTACACTGAACGGATTTCGCTTGAATGCCAACCTCCCGACATTTATATACAGTGCACTTTTCGCTGTTATTGTGGGGTTCGACCTTGTTCTTGCCATACTTGCGCTTGTAAAAACAACCATTCCGATGGTATATATAATATCGACCGCAGGCAGTGTCATCATATCAACCTTATTTGAAGCCTTTGCTCTCGATATCATACCGTCGATAAAAGGTATAAGCTCCGCAGGGCTCTTGCTTTTGGCAGTGGTGCTTTCATATGAAAGGACGAAGCAGAAAAAAAGCAGATACAATTTGCTTATCTATCTCTTTTTCTTCATCAACAGCGGCGCCGTAATGATCATAACAAAGCTCTTTACGCTCGACAAACGCGTATGCGACGAAAAATCCTTTTGTCTGCTCACTAACATTATTCTCGCTATAGTTTGTGCCGTTATACTCCTTGCATTCTTCTTCACAAAAAGAAGCAGCCTCAAAGAAATACTGAAGCCATTCACACCGAAGCAAACTCTCAACATATGCGCTCGTACAGCGCTCAGTAATCTTGATTCACTTATAGTGCTGTGGGCCGTTGCTCTCATGAGCCTGTCAGTTTTCAGCGTCGCAACCTCTGCTATGACAATTATCAGCGCCACACTTATTTCGTTTTTTGTTTTCAAAGAGAAGATTTTGCCAAAACAGCTTGTATCGGCAGTTTTAGCAATCGCCGCAATTATACTCGGAATATAAAGCAAAAGGAACTGCTCATATTTAACCGTGACAGTTCCCTCTGCTTTTTATGGAAGAAATGGATTAGAAGCTGTATTAATTATGCCCCGAACGAAAGCTCCTTGTCAAGAAGGAACTTGAGCGAAGCAACGCCGTCTTCGATAGTCGCATTTTCAATCTTCTCGCCTGCTGCTGCTTTTGCAGTGAAGTAAAGGAGCTCGTTATAGTAACCGCCGAGATCGGAAATGTTACCGCCTGCGTTGGTTGAACCGATATCCTTCTTCTCAAGCTTGATCTCCTCTGCACCCTTATCTGTGTAGAGCATGAACTTTCCGCCTGCATTTTCAACAACACCATTCTCGCAAACAACACGGAATGTCGCCTCAAAAGGATGCGAAGCCGGAAGATCCCATGTACCCTCAACGCCGACGACAAAGTCATCATACTGCATGAGAGTGTTAACATAGGAGCACTTTTCACCGTTTATGTTCTGAACCGAATAAAGCTTCTTCGGCTCACCAAAAAGAGAAAGCACAAAGTCGATATCGTGGATGTGAAGGTCCTGACCTGCACCGCCGGAGAGCTCATATGTAGTGCTCCAATCGTTCCAACCCCAGTCGGGACGAGGGCTGAGACGGCGGAAGTTTGCATTGATAACCTTGCCGAGGGTGCCGGATTCAAGCATCTTCTTGAAAGCAACATACTCATCCCAGAAACGGATAACCTGACCGATCTGTACGTTACAGCCGCACTCTTTGCTCTTCTTGAGAAGCTCGTCGGCCTCGGCAGTAGTGAGTGTTACAGGCTTTTCGAGGAAGAGATACTTAACCTTTTCCATAGCCGCAAGCGCATATTTTGCGTGCAGATATGTCGGCAGACAGATGTCGATTATGTCAACATCCGCATTTGCGATGAGATCCATACCGTCGCCGTAAAGCGTTGCATTTGTACCCTCTGCGAGAGCCACAGCCTTTTCGTTTCTGACATCAGCAAGAGCAGTAATCTCAACGCCCTCAATATTTTTGTAGCAGTTCACGTGCATAGCGCCCATGAAGCCGCATCCGATAAGACCAATTTTTAACATAACTTATTTCCTCCCAAGAATTTTATCCATCGAGCACGATGTGTTGTAAATAATTGCTTCTGTGTAATACTTGTAATTCGGGATCATCTCTGCGCTGACCCATCCGTCGTAACCGACCTCTGCGAGTGCCTTCATGACCTCGGGATAGTTAACGTCGCCTGCGAGCAGGTCAACAAAGCCGTGCAGACCGCCTGCAGCAACGCGGTAATCCTTGAAATGTACCTTCTTGATCTTGTCAGCGAGAATTCTAACCCAATGCTCCGGGAAACCGTTTGCGAGAGTGTTACCGATGTCAAGATAGCTTCCGACATAGTCGCTTCCGAGCTTATCAATGAAAGAGCGCATTTCAAGCGGCGAAGTGAGGAACTTGTTCCATACGTTCTCAAGACCGATCGAAACGCCAACCTGCTCTGCATATTCCTTTAATTCGGAAAGTGCCTCAAAGCTTCTTTCATACGATGTCTTGTAGTCAATAATTCTCTCGGGATGACCGGAGAAGTCTGCGTGAACACAGCCGGGGATAACGAGAATTGTTTCGCAGCCGAGGAGCTTTGCGGTGTCGAGCTGACACTTAACGATGTCCTTTGCCTTCTGTCTTTCACTTGCGCAGTCAGCGTTCAGCCAGTAGCTCCAGTAAAGACCGGACGCAACGCTGTAAAGCTCGATGCCGTTGTCCTTTGCCTGGTTTGCAACCGCTAAAATGTCCTTTTCTGTCGACTCAAGCGAAAGCTCACCAACTTCGTCGAGCGCAACCTCAACGCCGTCGAAGCCCGCATCTTTTGCAAGCGCAAAATTTTCAGCGAGCGGTGCTGCCGGGAACGACCAGATGCTAATACCTTTTTTCATAAATATTCCTCCTTGCATTTTTCAAAAATATATGGTATAATAATTTTACACCATACACACTGTGAATAACAGTCATTTTTTTACCGTATACGTTCATTTTTGTGCACAGCACGTAAAATGCGAGGATGAATATGAAACTTACATATGTTAAAACGGGACTTCCGAGCATCGTAAACATATCGAAAATCGTTACAATACATTATTATGAATTTGACAAAAACTTCGTCTTTATGGGAGAAAGTCACGATTTTTGGGAGATGGTTTACGTCGATAAGGGCAAGGTTCAGATAAAGTGTGACGATGAGGAAATAGTTCTCGGTCAGGGAGAGATCGTTTTCCACCGACCGGATGAATTCCATTCAATACGTGCACTTGACAGTGCGCCGAACTATTTTGTCGCATCCTTTGTCTGCAATTCTCCGGCGATGCAATATTTTGAAAAGTACCACACCATGCTCGATAAAACGCTGAAAAGCTTTATCTCATCCGTAATAAAAGAAGCCGAGCGCACATATATCATACCGAAAAACGATCCGAATCTCAAAAAGCTCGTGAAAAAGCCGGATGCACCGATCGGCGGCGAACAGCTCATCAAAACTTACCTTGAACAGCTTCTGATTTTTCTGATTCGCAGCATCACCAAAAAGGGAGAAACCAACGTGTTTCCGACAAAGGAAAGCATGGAAAACCATCTTGTCAAGGAAATAAAGGAGCAGCTCGAAAACAATTCCGAGGGCACTCTGCGCGTCAGTGATATCTGCACGTCGCTCGGTTACAGTAAAAGCTATTTAAGCCGTCTTTTCCGTGAACAAACGGGTGAAACCATCGCAAATTATTCGGTGCGCGTAAAGATAGATAAATCAAAGCAAATGATACGTGACGGCAGGCTTAATTTCACGCAGATATCCGACAAGCTTTTATTTGACAATCCGCAGTATTTTTCACGTGTTTTCAAGCGTATCACGGGAATGAGTCCGACAGAATTTAAAAATTCGCTGGATGTATAAGTATAAGAAAAGCAAGGCTGACATTAAGCGCAACCTTGCTTGATTTTTGTTATTTGATTTTAATTGGATACTCAGCCTCAAGCGTCACAGGCTCACCGTTAACGGTTATATTCACTGTCGCTTTTGCAGTATATTTTCCGTCGGGAATTTCTTCAACCTCTAACCACTGCCATACATATGAGTCCTCATTTTCGATAAGCTCGGCAGGTATAGTCGTGCCGTCCTTGTCAACGAGTACGATGTCGTACCATCCATCCTCATAAGTGATAACGGCATCCTCGGTCTGCTTTTTCAGCGTGACCTTGACCGGCAATGGAGCTTCGACATCAAGCTTGTCGGAATCATACGTTCTGCGCTCGGTTTTAAGCGTCAGGCTGACTTCATCGGTTTTATGCGATACCGACTTCGGCTGTGTCGGCAGATAGAGCGAATAATACACGCCAACGATCAGTGCAGCAAGAACAAAGAGAACTGCAAGCAATATATAATTTTTCTTTTTCAGCTTGATTACCGTATCCTGCACCTTGGGAATTATTTTCAGCTTAACGAGGGCAGGTATCATAGCTCCAAAGAAGAGAACGAGCAAAAGTGCTTCCACAGGGAAAAGCGCAAGATTTTTCAAAGCGCGCGGCATGGTGAAAAACTCGTATGCTTTACCGTTATAAAACACTTGGTAATATATAATGAGAAGCGTAGGATTCAAAATGAAGTTGCATACTGCAACGACGAGAAAACGGGAAATAATAATACGTGTCGCAGAGAGCTTTCTTCTCCATAAAAGCAATGCAAAAATAAATGAACCGGCAATTTCAACGAAGATAAACGGAAAGAAATACGGTCCCGTCGGGAAGAAAATACAACCGAGTGTGTCGGTTATAGCAGCCGCAATTACAGCCACAACCGGGCCAAATATCGTTGCTCCGATGGCGTTGACAAAAAATCCTATCTGAACATTCAACTCAGGTCCAACCGGAAATTGAACCGATTTCAAAACCACACGAAGTGCAATCAGAATTGCTGCCGCACAAAGGATACGAACATCGAACAACTGCATAGCGGCATCACGCCAATATGCCGAAGAACTGTAAAGCTGGGCACTTGATAAATCTTTTTTCTGCATAAAAAAATACCTCCTTAAAATGACATTCCGTATTGCCACATATAGGAGATATCTCCGTTATGTAACAGCGGGATGCGACCTTAGCACCGCAGGCATTACACCTTTCGTTCTCAAGACAACTCCCCGTTCATGAGACACTTTACGCGCTATAGTCTACTCTGTGTTTTTTACACTTTTAACAGTGTAATTTGATTATACCACATAAAAAGACAAAAATCAAGTCTAATTACGCATGAATTATAATTTTTATAGTGTAATAATCTGTGCAGTTTTTCACATTTCCATTATAATCGAAACTTATATCAAAAAATTTGCGTTTCAACGATTTTTCCGTTGACAAAACCGCCTTGCAGAGTTATAATTTTACTGAAAGAATACTCCTAAGGAGAGATATATTATGAACTCACAATTTGTACTCGGCGCCGCAAACACGATAGTAACACCGCCGCTCGGCACACTGCTTTACGGTTACGGTCAAAAGCGTCCTGCATCAAGAGTAAACGATGACCTGCGCATCAACGCTCTCGCTTTCGGAACCGGCAAACCCGAAGCACTTCTTGTCGGCATGGATCTTTGCTCGATACCCGTCGATCTTGCAAAAGAAATGCAAAAGCTGGTCTCCGTAAATACAGGAATCGCCGCTGACCGCATAGTTTTCGCAGCTATACATACACATTCAGGTCCAAGCCTTACAACGATAGCCGGCTGGGGTGACGCTAATACAGAATATATCGAAACCACCTTCAAGCCGCGTGTGTTTGAAGCAGTCGATGCCGCAATCAAAAACGCCGTTCCCGTACTGATGGGAGTCGGAACGACCGAGAGTCACGTCGGTATCAACCGTCGTCAGGTTATGAAAAACGGCTCAGTCGATCTCGGACAAAATCCTTACGGAATCAACGATCCGACAATGACTGTTTTGTCGTTTGTTACGCATGACCGCAAGCCCGTCGCAAACCTCATCCACTACGGCTGTCACGGAACCGCAGCAGGCTTCGACACAGAGATAACCCGTGATTGGCCCGGATATATGGTGGACCGAATGGAGGAGCAAACCGGAGCGATGACGGTGTTCGTCAACGGCACAATGGGAGATAGCGGACCTAATATTTCAAACGGACTGACTATCGGAGATATGTCGTTTGTACGCGAGCTCGGCTCTATTGCCGCACGCGATGCCGTCAGAGCTTACAGAACGATCAAGGAATACAGCGAGGTATCTTATAAATCTGTATCCGATGTAATAAGAGTCCCCTACCGCGAGCTTGCCCCCATCGAGGAGCTTCAGGCTGAATTTGATAAGCTTGATGAAATCGAAAACCGCACCGGCTTCAACGCCTTAAGACACGCGACATTCAAAAGACGTCTTGAGATAGTCAAATCGGGAGAAGCGCGTGAAACCCACAACGAGATCAGCCAGATTTTGTTTGCATTTAATTCGGTTGTACTTGTTCCCTATCCGTTCGAGGTCTTTTCCGAAATAGCACTTCGCCTGAGAGAATACAGTCCGTATCAGCACACGCTGACAATATCAAATGCCAACGGCGCATATGCATATTTACCCTCGCGCGATCAGATATGCCGCGGCGGTTACGAAATCACACAGTTCACCGACCGTCACCCATACGCGATGGTTGAAAACGCGGACGATTATTTCATCAGCGAGAACCTGCGGATTATGGAAAAGCTCTGCTAAGCGCAAAACTACGAAACATTTTTCGAAAAACCTATTGACAAACGTCCGAAACTTTGCTATAATATTCATGTTGCGATGAAGCAATATAAATTTCGGGGTGTGGCTCAGCTTGGTAGAGCGCTTGGTTCGGGACCAAGAGGTCGGGTGTTCGAATCACCTCACTCCGACCATACGAAATACGACTTGCCTATTGTGGTAGGTCGTTTTTCTTTTTGCTCACATTTCCCCGATAAACAGCATTACGCCGCCTGCATAAATGAGACAGACGGCGTTTTCTTTATTCTCTGAAATCGAAAAGCTTTTGAGGCGTAATGTCAAGGGCACGGCAGATATCAAACACGACATCAAGTGACACCGCACAATCTGCGGTTTCAATACGGCTCATATGGGTGCGGCTGACATTAACAAGCTCCGCAAGCTGCATTTGTGAAATTCCTCGCTGTTTTCTGTAATATGATATATTAAGTCCGAGCAGTTTGTAATTATCAAGATGCCTTGCCAGCATATCATCACTCCTTTATGATAGTATACCGCATGACGAATTTCAATTCAACAACTTGAAATGTTTATTTTGCCACTTGACAAGTTACATTTGTTGTGATATAATTGATTTAGTTTACAGGGGAGGTTATTCAAGGAAGTTCTCTTACGAATAATTGAATCGAAAAACTCAAGTCAAATTCATTTTTAAGAAAGGTCATGGGTGACAACAATGAAAGCAATGGTTTGCGAAATGTGCAACAGTAATGACATCCAAAAGCAGGACGGTCTTTATGTTTGTCAAGCTTGCGGTACGAAGTATTCGGTTGAAGAAGCGAAAAAGTTAATTTTAGATGGACCTGTTGAAATCAAAGGAACTGTATCAATTCAAGGAACGGTAAACACAGTTGACCATGATTTTGAAAATGGATTAGCAGATGCAGAATATTGTTCGCAAACATATTTGAATAAAAATACATTAAGTTGGACAGAGCGAGGTCAATACTCCTATAATTGGGTTATTGAAAAATATAATCTTTTATATTCAAAAGCAGCGGCACAACCTTCTTATTGGTTAAGTTTTTCACGCTCTTATTCTAAATGCACGCTGTTTGCTATTAAGCAAAAAGAACTGCTTTTGCTCAAGAAAAAATATGTAACAGTTGCTGGAGTAACCAAAGAAGAAATTTTGAAAAACTATGATAAATATATGGAATTTGCTATTCAACGTGCATTTTCGGAAGAAGACAGAGCAACATATGAGCAGGAAAAAAATGATACGCTTAACTATTTGAAAAGTGAATTAGCGCAGTATAAACCACATGATCAAGGGAAAGCATGGTTATACAGTCTCATATTTGTGCCGCTATTTTGTATTTTATTTGGGTTCATCCTTTGGTTTATCCTGGAGCTATGTATGTAGTTTGTGCAAAGAAAACTTGCAATATCCCTATAAAAATCCATGATCAATTTTAAATCCCCTGCCACGATTCTTACCGCTATTGGTTTGAATCCGGCAGGGCTTTTATTTTAGCAAAAAGAAAAAGAGCCTGTTACAGCTCTTATCTTATATTATTTACACACAACCGCCATTTCCGGTTCCGCTGACAGCTTCGCCATACGCTTTTCCGTGTCAGCATCCGTGTTAACGGATTTGGGATCGTGATACGTCGGAACAACACGCATAAGTGCATCTTTTGCAAGCTTGTCGTCGTAAGTATCAATTGCCTCACGAAGAATATCAAGCTTTTCATTAAGCTCATCAGCAGACAGCGGTGTGTCACGCTCGATAAATATGAGACTATTCTCCGTTTTGTCAAGCTCCTCTGTGCGAATCAGCAGCTCCTCATAGAGCTTTTCACCCGGGCGAAGCCCCGTTTCAATGATGTCGATATCACGGTACGGCTCAAATCCGCTGAGACGTATCATCGTTTCTGCAAGCTCAAGAATACGGATGGATTTGCCCATGTCAAGCACAAACAGCTCGCCGTTCTTCGCCATTGCTCCCGATTGAAGCACAAGCTGACTCGCCTCGGGTATTGTCATGAAGTAACGAATAATACGCTTGTCCGTCACCGTGACAGGGCCGCCGTTCATGATCTGACGCTTAAAGAGCGGTACAACCGACGCCGAGCTTCCGAGAACATTTCCGAATCTGGTTGCGCTGAACGTCGTTGTTTTCGAGGTCAGACTGTGACTCTGAACAATCATCTCGCAAACACGCTTTGTTGCACCCATTACATTCGTCGGATTTACTGCCTTATCGGTCGAAACCATGATAAGACGTTCAACATTATATTTTTCAGCAAGCTCAACAACATTGAGTGTACCGAAAACATTATTCTTTATTGCCTCGCAGGAATTGCGTTCCATAAGCGGAACATGCTTGTGCGCCGCCGCATGAAGGATGACGTTGGGCTTGTGGTGTGCGATAACCTTTTCAACGCCCTCTCTGTCACACACGGAAACAATCTCAACGCAAAGATTCAGCTTGCCGCCGTGAGCGATACGAAGCTCCTGCTGGATATCGTATGCACCGTTTTCGTAAACATCGAGTATGACAAGCGATTTCGGCTCCATTCTCGCGATCTGACGGCAAAGCTCACTTCCGATAGAGCCGCCGCCACCTGTGATAAGGACAACCTTATTTTTGTAATAATCGCTCGTTTTGTCATTGTTGACCTTTATGGGTTTACGGAAAAGCAGCTCCTCGATGTCAAATTCACGCATCTGACGCTTGCTTTTATCCGCAGTCTGCATAACGGGATAATCGTAAATTTTCACTCTGCATCCCGTCTGCTTGTAATATTCGTAAAGCTCTTTTACGTGCTCGGGTTCAACGCTCGGAAGCGCGAAAACGATTTCCTGAACCGAAAGCTCAAGCAGCTTATCCGTAACATCGTCATCGCCGCCGAAAACAGGCAATCCGAGAATTTCACGACCAATTTTTGAGCGATCGATATCAACAAAGCAGCATGGGATATACGAAGAGCGAGAATTTTTTGTAAGCTCCTCAGCAAGCATTACGCCAACCCGTCCCGCACCGACTATCGCAATTCTGATTTTTGTATTCTTAACACCGTCTTCCAAATCACCGCTCGAAGCTTTTTTGTTAATTGAAAGACCGGTCAATATCAAAGCCAAGCCGCGAACAAATGGCAGTGACCTATCGCTTTTATTAAGATATTCATAAAGGAACTGATACAAAAGTCTGATTGCCACAGCAAGCAAGAGGCTTGATGATATTATGGAAAACGTGCGGACAAATTCGATTTTCTCAATCGTCACAACATCTTTTAAAAGCTGCGGAACGAACTGATTAAAGAGCTGATAAAGCACACCTGCAAAAAAATCAGCGATAATCAATCTGATATATGAAAACGGTGAGCTGTATCTCCAAATTTGTTTGTATATGCCGCCGATCGTTCTGCAAAGAAAAACGCAAACACTTACCATAACAAGATGGATAAGAATTGAAAGCAGCTGCAATTTTCCGACATTGCTCGGGTTAAACACCAATAACAGTACAACAACTGCGAGCAATATTACAAAATCATAAACCTGAAGCGGAAGATGGGGATGTCTGCGTGATGTTGCCTGATCTTTACGCTCGGTCTGATCGTTCGATCTGCTGTTCATTACACATTATTACTCCTCAATTTTATAAAAAAGGTCTAAAACCGTTTCCTTTGCGGCAGTCTCGTCAATATGATATTCAACATACTCACCGGTCTTACGTGCTTC
This sequence comes from uncultured Lachnospiraceae bacterium, assembly GCA_964430755.1. Taxonomy (GTDB): domain Bacteria; phylum Bacillota; class Clostridia; order Oscillospirales; family CAG-272; genus Flemingiibacterium. The sequence goes on from CAYSFT010000019.1 coordinate 22,069, forward strand.
ACCCTTCAGCGAGATTGTTTCCTCATATTTATATCCCTGCAAACGTTCCATCAGAAGCTTTAACTGATCAAAAGTGCAATCGGAAACGATATAGCCATTGATATCATTTAAGGTACCCAAAGTATTTTCAAGATCTGTTGTTGTAAATTTATCAAAAAGTGAACTTATGTACTGACGTTGACGTTCCATACGGTCAAGGTTGCTCTGCTCGGCATCGTCGCCTCTCCAGCGGACAAACGCGAGTGCATCATCCCCCTTGAGCGTTATATTCGCGCCTTTGACAAATTCCTCGCCAAGCGCGGGAAGATCTTCATCAAGTGTAACAGTAACACCGCCGATGCTGTCATTTATAATCGAAACAGCATCCATTGTCACTGAAAAATAGTGATCGATATTTATATCATACAGTAAATTTTCAACCACTTCAACGGTATTACGGCAGCGCAGCTTATCGTCACCGCCGCCATACGCATGAGCCAGTGCAAGCTGTCCCACAAAGCTTCCATACCGTTCGCCCTCATCATTTTTCTGAATGATATTGGTCATCGTGTCACGGTTGATATGAAGCACGCGGAAGGTTTCATTCAATCGGTCAATTGCAAGAAGCGCAAGAAAGTCAGCCTGTTCGGAATCAGCCTTGGAACCATCGGGGGTTTCCATAGAGTCGATACCCATAACAAGTACGGTTTCAATATTATCATTAGTCGTATACAGCTTTTCGTTATAGAAAATTCCGGTTTGCCCCGAGCCTTTGGAATCTTCATCGGTATTGTTGTTGAGAAGCTTTTCGGCACAAGCAAAAAGTGCAATCAAGGACACAACAAGAGCAAGTAAAACAACAACAAAGATTACGCCATTGGTTTGTTCTCTTTTTTTCATCTTTCAGCATCCTTATCTTAAATAAAATATCAGTCTTTTACTGTAAGAATATGCTTAAGCGGCATTACGCTTGCCAAGCTTTACAACACAGAATACTGCGCCGAGACCAAATGCCGCAGCACCGATAATTGCGGGAAGCAAGTATTCGGAAACTCCGGTTGCAGGGCCGTCGGGACCGTCCTTGGGCATTTCAGCGGAATCTCTGATTATCGCATAAACAGTCTTTGATGTACCTTCGATCGTGATGATACCGTTTTCATCAATGGTATAATTAACGATTTCCCAGCCGTCTTCGTCGGACGACTTTGCGATTATGATAAAGCTGTCGCCATATTCAAGACCCACAGCTCTGATATCGAAGGTTATCTCCTTGCCGTCGCCTTCAATTCCAAGTTCATCCGGGAAACGTACGTCAAAAACTTCGCTGATAACAGCGTTTTCGATAGGAGCACCGTCTGTGATATCATCCCAGATCTCCTCAAAGTTCTCGATAAGATCATGAATGGCATCTTCGAGATCCTCCATCGCATCATTAAGAGCGTCCTCGATATCCTCGTGAGGATCCTTGTCTTCATCGTCAAGATGATCGACAGGAGTTACGATCAGCCCGTCATCCTCAGTTCTATCGGGATCGTCAACAAGCTCAGGGCTGTCAATTGCCTCAATGCTGGGAACGAAAGCAGCAAAAGCTGTCATAGTAAAAATAAACATCGCGAGCATTAACATCGCAGCAAAACGTAAAGCTTTCATTATAAATATCTCCTTACATAAAAATTTTCATTAAACAGTCAGGAAATGCCGTTATCGGCAAGATCCTCATTGAGAACCGCCATAACAAGATATCTTCTGGCGGCATTCTCATTTAAGCAAACCGAAAGGATGATAACACGGTCACCCAATTCGGGAAAAGCTTCTTCGTTAAAATTGGCATTGATTGCGCGAATATCCTTGACATCTGCAAAAAACCGCTTATACATATACGGTTTTGAAAAATCATAGGCATGAAGAATGTGAAGCGCATCATATGGAACAGCGGCAAAAGCGGTGTAATGTCTCACTTCGCCCGGAAGATAAATTATGATGTCACTGTGCTCATCAAATGAAGCGGCATCCGAATACGTCCTCTCAAGGCGGCCAAACATCGAGCCTGAACGCATTGTGTGTCCGTAAATCAGAGTGACCGGGTCATTGAAGTCAAGACCATTATATGTAGACTGAGTGAATAACGCTCCTCCGACATAATAAGAATTGTCAAAGCCGGTATTCAAATACTTTTCATCATAATTTTTACTTTGCAGAATAGGATAATCAATTCTTGTACCCTTGATTTCAATCCAAGCGTGAATTTCCGGATTTACCTCCCACAGCTTATCAAAATTAAGTGTTGCCGAGGGATTGTAAACCTGCGGTCTTGCCGTGGTTTCATCGGAAAAATCAGTGTTATCGTCGCCGATATCAAGCGTGTCCGGCGGAGTGTATATATCATCGGGAGCGTCCGATTCAACGGTAGTATCTGCATCGTGAGCCGTTTCAAACTGCTTTATCGAGTCCCTCAGAGAATCGAGTGAATCGCTGTCATCCTTCATATCAGCCCGATATGCAAAATTAAGATATAAACAAACGCCAACACAGTTAAGACAAATCAAAAGTAAAATTATATATTTAAGTTTAGAGTTGCTTTTCATAATTACACCTTGACAACAGTCGATTCAACCGTGCTGTGTATATCAGCGTGAAGCAGATCGTATGCAGCGAGCATCATATCATCAAGGGCATTCTCTCCAAGCCGTTTTATTATAACCTCGAAGGCCTCTCCGATATTCGGAGGACGCACGCTCATACTGTGACAATCCGAGCCGAGGAGGTGTATTATGCCCTTTTTCAACATCTTCACGGCAAATCTCGCGCTCCTTTTATCAAGGAAGAAAGAGGCATTCGACTGCATTGCAACACCGTTTTCAAGCAAAACATGTATAACATCCTTTTTTTGTTCAAAAAGATATCTTTCAACATGAGCAATAACAACACGGCAGCCGCTCTGATTGTTAAGCTGAAGCAAATCGTCAACCATTCGTGATGTCCAGACACCGTGCGGCATTTCAACAAGCAAGCATGGCGTTTTTCCAAGCTTCAATCCGGGATAATCTTTCATACAGGTTATTCCGGCAAAATACTCAATCTCAGCCCCCGGTATAAGGTGTACATCTGAAATTTCCGAGTCTTTCATAACAGCCGACTTTAATTTTGCAAAAGCACTGTCGCGTCTTGAAAGAAACAGCTCCGGATTATCTCTTTGCGGATAAAAATGCGGTGTTAAAACAACGCAGGTAACCCCTGATGCTTTAAGAGCCTTTATCATCTGCACGCTTTCTTCAAGCGACTGACTTCCGTCGTCAACCTGCGGCAGAATATGCGTATGAAAATCAATACGCGAGCCGGGATTAAACACCTGCCTTACAAACGGCGCTGTCATTATTAATTATCTTTATGCGTATCGTGTGAACTGTGATTTGAATCATGTCTGTGATTATATTGATGTTCATACGCATAACCGTAACCATATCCGTAGCTTGAATTATGACGGTGAGCACCTCTCGAATAGTATCCTGAATGCTTACCGTAACCATAGCCGTAAGAACCTCGGCTGTACTTATATCCGCCGCTCTTCTTATATTTATATTTACCGTATTTGGTTTTATACTGCGCACAGGTCAGAACAAGACCGATAATGCGTGCTCCGCTCAGATCGAGCTGATGAATAGTGTCATCGAGCAGTCTCTTATCAACATATTCCTGTCTTACAACGACTATCATACCGTCAACAAGCTTTGATGCGATAAGTGCATCCGAAACCTCGGCAACAGGCGGAAGGTCGATTACAATATATTCATATGTTTCTTTAAGGACATTAAGCAGTATCTCAAATCTCTTTGAAGAGAGAAGCTCGGTCGGGTTCGGCGGAATATCGCCGCAGGGTATAACCTGAAGACCGTCATGCAGTGCGGATGCCTTAACTGCATTTATGTTGTCGTTTTTCCCGACAAGCATATTACTGAGTCCGGGCGTTGCCTCAACTTCAAGCAATTTGGGAATACGTGACATACGCATATCCGCGTCGATGAGCAATACTCGCTTACCTGCCTTCATAAGGTCATAGGCAAGATTTATCGAGGTTGTGGTTTTACCCTCATGCGCCATCGCACTTGTAACACCGATAATATGGCATTCGCTTTCATCGGCAAAGCTGAACATTATGTTGGTACGAAGACGCTTATGTGCCTCCGCCATCGCGAAAGAGCGCTTTCTTCCGATTGTTGCCGCAACCTCCTCAATCGAGGGGCCGTTCTTGCCTTTATCAGCTTTAGCCGATTTCATCATTTCCGCCTTGGCTGCTTTCTTCTGAGTTTTTGCTTTCTTTGCACTGCCGGCGGAAGCATTTTCATTTGCAGAAAGATCGTCGGTATTGTTTACATTGTTTTGTTTTTCTTTGTTGTTATTCATTTTTTACCGCCTCTCGTTTGTGCTTCTTCGTAGCTTCGGGCATATCCGTTTTCATCCATAGTCCGGCTGTAGCCGTATTTTCCGTGATAACCGTATCTATACCTTGATTTGTATCCATACTTATAGCCGTATGACTTCTTGGAAACGCTGTACGCCTCGGGAACAACCGCAAGTATCGGAATGTTATATCTCTGCTTCAGATATTCCTCATCGCGGACGGTTGTGTTCATGAGGTCCTCAATAATGATCACCGCGCAGCTGAGTATAGCTCCGACAAGAACGCCGATAACAGCAAATCTTGTATACGAAGGCGACGAACGTGACGTTGGCGTTATAGCGATGTCAACAACGCGCACCGAACTTCCGTCAACGATATCCGCAATTCTGTCAGGAAGGACATCAACCAGAGTGTCAACTATAACCCTTGCATCCTGCGGACTCGGGCAGGTTGCGGTTATTTTGAAGATGTCGGTGTCGTTAACAGCGGCAGCGGAAACCATTCCCTGCAGTTCAGTGATTGTGTAGTCAAGCTCTGTTCTGTCCTTGACCATATTGAGCGTTGTTCTCGTTTTAAGGATTACGACATATGTATCAAGAAGGCTCTTTGATGCGGAAAGCTGTGATGCACTGATAGTGATCGGTATACCGCTGACCGACGCAGAGCTGTTGTTAACATATAGCATTGCCGATGAGGTGTACATCGGAGTTACGAGAAAAACAGCCGCAGAAAATGCAAGCGCGCCGCAAACGATCATTGATAAAACGATCACCCATAATCTCTGCCAAAGCAATCTTATCAAATCAAACAAGTTGACTTCGATAGTGTCGATTTCATTAACCTCGTTTGTATTATGGTAATTCATAACAATCCCCTTTTAAAAAGCATAATTATTAAAAGCACAGTGTCATATAGACAGAAGTACTGTGATAGAAAACATTATTCACAACTAATTATACCACACGACACTTTCTTTGTCAAGAGAGAATCGGCATTTTTTCGCTCTTTTATTTACAAAAAAAGCAATATTTTTCGACGAGTTTATTCATTGAAATTTACCATATATAATATGTCGAAAAAAAGAATGCCCATTTCAAAGAAACGAGCATCGAAAAAAGCAGAAGCATTCAAGCTTTATTTTCGTCTTTATTTTTACGTTTAAAAATGCGGCGGAGCACCATACGAATCGAGCGACGCAGACACCAGAATCGGCAGTAAAGCCAATATTTCGGCGAAGTGACCTTCACAATGCGTCCATCGCGGCTGAACGAGCTTACAACGCCGATCAGCTGATCGTGCCGCACTCCGTGTTCAATCTGATATTGATTATCGCCTATGCAGTCATAGGTTTCGCCGGCACGGATGATTCTGTGAAGGACATATTGCCCGTTATCGCGCATATAAAGCGGAAGATCATATTTTTTAAGCCGCCCCTTGATCGGCGTCAGAGTTACTGCATCCTTCCCCTGTCTGATCATCGGGAGCATACTGACTCCGCGAGGAGAAAATGTAACTGTTCCGCCTGCTGCAAGCTGTTCACGCATAAGCGGCATGAGAGAATCCAGCTCAGCGTTTTTATTCTTCAAGGAATCCATGACTTCTCAGCTTTTCAATAAAGCCTTCAACCGCAGTGTGTGCAGTTGCCTCATCAACATCGTATTCCGCAAGAATAGCTGCAACGATGTCATCGAAATTAACGTCATTTTCAAGGCATTTCCAGATAGTTTTGCCGGTCTCATTGAGGCTTATCATGCCATTGAAATCAAGCTCAGCTCCGGTCGGTACAACAACACATGAGCCTGCAACCTCTCTTAAAACAAATCCGGGTTTGAGTTTCATAATTTTCTCTCCTAAAAAATATTATTTTTCCGCCTCGCCGGACATCACGCGGTGTGAAAGTCTTGCCGCGTCGAGCTCCATATTACACTCCATTCGCCACACCGGAACCGTCTGAATAAGTTTATCGAGAAGCTCCAGCATTTTGTTCATGAATTCGGGAGTTTTCGTGCGAGTGGTCTGTTCAAGTAAAGCGTGTACAGCTTTATAGCCGCCGTACGGTTCGATTTTATTAACCTTACCGCGTTGAAGCATACAAATACCTGCCACAGGAGCCTTCACATTGACATTTTTATCATATTTACCGCTCCACGGTGTTCCGTAAGCATACCACTCTCCGTCAATACAGCGCAGAGCCGGCTTATCGTCATTGAGGAGCTGAACTCTGTCTTCGCCAAATGCTTTGATCCAAAGCGAAGTGTGAGTTGACTTACCCGTTCCGCACGGTGCGGAAAAGAGATACGCCTTACCGTCCATAATAACAGCAGACGAATGAAGCAACAATCCGCCAAAATCGACAAGCTTATAATAAAAACACGAGCCGCTCATGAGATACTCACAGTCATCCTCGGAAAGATGAGGTTGGGACTCTTTGAGTGAACGCCAATTAGAAACGATATGAATATCGCACTCTTTTTCTTCGGGAATGAGATACGGTTCAGCCTGTTCAACGGTTCTTCCGAACGAATCCATTTCAACAACGAGATCTGCTATACGGTAGTATTGTTTCATTTGGTCCTCCAAAGCGACAGTGTTTTTCGTATAATCCGGCGGTTTTAATCAAATGTGATGAGACAATCAACCGCGAAGCATCTCATCTCATCACAACAATTTAATATCTTAAATCAGATATCAGCCCAAAGGAAGCTGGTTTTCGCCGCCAACTATTTCTTCTGTGGTATCTTCTTCAGCTGCAGTGGTCTCCTCCTCTGCTGCAGTGGTTTCTTCCTCTGCTGCAGTGGTTTCGTCAGCTACTGTGGTTTCTTCCTCTGCTGCGGTAGTGTCGTCTGCTACTGTGGTGTCTGCTTCAGTCTCGGTGGTTTCTGCGGGCTTGCCTTCCTTCTGGATAAGCTTTGCCTGCTCATACTGTTCAGCAGTGAATACGCCCTCAGCAATCAGCTTGTCTGCGAGAGTTACAACAGTCTTTTCTGCTGCGGTGGTTTCTTCCTCAGCTGCAGTGGTCTCTTCCTCTGCTACAGTGGTCTCTTCCTCTGCTGCGGTGGTTTCTTCCTCAGCTGCGGTGGTTTCTTCCTCAGCTGCGGTGGTTTCTTCCTCAGCTGCGGTGGTCTCTTCCTCTGCTACAGTGGTCTCTTCCTCTGCAACAGTGGTCTCTTCCTCTGCAACGGTGGTCTCTTCCTCTGCAACGGTGGTCTCTTCTTCAGCTGCAGTAGTATCGTCAGCTTCTTCAGCGGTAACGATTTCAGCCTCAAGAGCGTTCCAGAAAATGTCTACAGCGTTAGCGCGAACAAATGCTTCATTTTTAGCTGCTTCAGCAATAAGACCTGCCTCAACTGCGAGCTCATAGGGATTGTTCCACATGAACTGTGCGTCTTCGCCATCCTTATAACCGAGTGCACGGAGTACCCATGTAAGGTATTCATGATCGGTTACTTCCTTGTCGGGAGTGAATGTGGTGCTTGTCTCATTTGTACCGGGAGTAAGTCCGTTAAGATAAGCATAATCTACATAGGGAGCAGCCCACTCGGGAACATCTGTGAAAGGTGTTTCGTATGTAGCAGCGTTTTCTTTTGCTTCAGCTTCTGCGCCGAGCATTCTTACAACAATGGTCATACCCTGAGCGCGAGTGAGTGAGTTGTCGAGCATATAATCGCCATTCTCGTCGCCAAGGAATAAGCCGAGCGAGTTAAGTGCCTCAGCAGTATTGTTCTGCTCAGGTGTGTATGCGTTGATTGCGCTTGCAACGGAAATTGCCATAGCTGCGCCAACGAGTATGCTGATAATTCTCTTTTTCATGGTAACGTTTCGCCTTTTAAAAGGCATCCTTTCTTAAAAATTTTTTTGTTTTGTTTGACGGCATTCACCGTCGAAGATCAGAGCTTCTCTTATGCTTTTACAATCCCCAATAGACATATAGGAAAGACAATCTCGGACAGAGAGAAGCCTCGACCTCGGGCACAGACACGATAAAAAATGTTCGGTTCCATGCCCCAGGCCGAAGCCCGGGGAGTGTTTCTCAACTGTTTTGCAGACGCAAAACGACTGCATTACAAGTTATGAGAATCAACCAAGAGGAAGCTGGTTTTCACCACCAACAACGCTGGTTGTGATAACATCTTCAACTGCGAATACTTCAACCTGGATCTCAGGCATTTCGAACTTCTTCATTGTAAGGCTCCTCCTTTCAAAAAAATTTCTCAGCAGGATATATGTAAATATACATGTTGAGCAAAATAATGGATGCAGCAACGATTATTCGCCGCATCGGTAGACTACTGCCTCAGTCGGCAAAGCCAAGCAGAGACAATTACAACTATACTCAATAATTATATCACACAATTTCCAAAAAATCAATACCCATTTCAGATATATTTTTTATTTTTATACATCAAATGCTTGAGAATCTTACACAAAATATCAGCAAAAATAAACAAAAACCCCATTTAATTTGTAATTTTATCATTTAACTGCACAGTCCTTTATCAAAGCTACATTATCATATCGGCATCTTACATTTGGAAAATATTTTTTATTACCTATTGACAATACCTCCCTGCTGTGTTACAATATAAAAAACAAATAATCGTATACGGTTCCGGGGATACCGGATCAGAGGGAAGTTCGGTGAAAATCCGTCGCAGCCACCACTACCGTAATTGCAGAGGATATCTGCATAAGTCGGAATACTTGCCGTATATGAATCAAGCTGAAACATTTTTGGGCGAAGAAAAGTGCAGCCGTTACTATCCTGTGGGGCGATGTACTGTGGCTCGCCCGACGGATTCTGCTGTTGCGCGCTTTTACGTCCGGAGTCGGAGGTGAAGGCGTTTTTTTGTGCCGATTTTATGGAAAAATATACACGTGAGGCTGTAATTTCCCTATTAAAAAACAAATACACTGAGCTTGAAATGTCCCGTTACCCCAAACGCTCAGATTTCACGGACAATGATGTCATCGCGATAAAAGCCTTTCTCGGACCGTGGCCGCGTGCACTCGAAGCAGCAGGAATAAAACCCATCCGCGATGACAACCGTAAGGCAAGGAATCTCGAAAAGCGTATACGTGCAAAACGCCGTCGCCGTGAAGAACAATGAATACAAGCAGCACTGCTGTATTATAATAAAAAATAAAAAGGAGACAAAAACAATGAAAAAATTTCTCACATTACTTCTCGCATCCGCACTTATGCTTTCCGCAACCGTCCTTTCGTCCTGCGATGACGCCGATGACATTATCGAAGACGCTGTCGATACCGACGATGATGTTTATGTAACCATCGCCAACGGCAGTATCGTCCTCGCATATGAGGATGTCGATTTAAGAGATGCAGACAACGACGGCACACTTACCGTAAGCGATGCGCTCTACCTCGCACACCAAGAAAAGTATAACGGCGGTGCCACGGCAGGCTTTGCCTCCGAAATAACCGATTGCGGTCTGTCGCTCACCAAGCTCTGGGGCGATGAGAGCGGAAGCTTCGGCTATACTGTAAATAACGTATCCGCTATGAGCCTTGCAGACCCGGTTAAAGCAGGCGATCATATCGTTGCATATGTATACACCGATACCGTCGCATGGTCTGACACATACTGCTTCTTTGACAAAGCCGAGCTTGAAGTAAACGAAAACGCAAGCTTCACTCTCACATTAAAAATGAACACTTACGATGCCGAATGGAATACCGTACAAGCTCCCGTCGAGAGCGCACGCATCACGGTTAACGGCAACACCACCGATTACGTGACCGATGCAGACGGAAAGGTAACCCTCTCACTCACCGACGATGCAATAATTTCCGCAGTGAGCGACACAATGACACTCGTTCCGCCGATCTGCATGGTTGACGTCGACTAATATTACAATCGCAGGGAAAAACTCCTTGACAAGGCAAAAAAACTGTGATATACTGTCTTTGTAAAATCATTTATATAAGGAAGGATATCACAATGATAATCGGAAACATCAAAACCTACAAATCCTGCGGAATGACCACCGCTGACCTCGACAAGTATCTCGACGTACTCCGTAATTTTGCAGCCGACACTCCCAATGGCACATACCAGCTTGAGGACGGCGCATTTTACAATGTCGTAACCCCGACTCTTTCTTCCGGTGAAGGCAGAGAGTTTGAGAGCCACAAGCAGTACATCGACATTCAGTACATCGTTGAGGGTACCGAACAGATCGAATATGCCGATCTCCGGACTCTGACTGTAACAAAGCCATACAGCGAGGAAGGCGACTGCGCACTCGAAACCGGCAAGGGTGTAATGCTCACTCTCAATGCGGGCGATTTCGCAATCTTCTGTCCCGAGGATGCACACAAGCCCTGCTGCGGCGAGGGCACATCACGCAAGGTTATCGTTAAGGTTCCCGTTAAATAATAACACTTTCCCAAAAACAAAAATTCACCCGACAGAGCTTCAATTTTCTGAAGATGTCGGGTGTTTTGCTTATTTAATTACCGTTTAATCCTTAACGACGATCTCCCCCTCGGGCGTATACGGCAGAGTGAACACAAATTCACAGTTCTTACCGTGCTCGCTGCGTACCCAGATCTCCTCCTCGTGCGCGTCGATTATCGTCTTTGCGATATATAAACCGAGGCCAACGCCGGTTTTGTCAAGTCCGCGGCTCTTGTCGCTCTTGTAGAACCGCTCGAATACAAACGGAAGCTCCTCTGCAGGTATACCGACTCCCTCATTGAATACCGAAATATATACCTTTTTCTCGCGTTCGAGTATACTTATTTTATATGCACCGCCCTCGCGCGAGAATTTCACCGCATTGTCGCAAATATTGTAAAGTATCTGATATATCGCGTCGCGGTCAGCCCAGACCATCATCTTGTCACGCTTACAGTCAAATTCAACCTCAAGCCCCTTTGCGTCAATCTTCTGCTCAAACGAGATAAGTATAAGTCTCGCCATCTCGCAAATGTCAAACGCTGACTTATTGAATTTGCGCTCTCCTGCCTGTATACGTGTAATATCGAGAAGGCTCGCAACAAGCCGCGCAAGTCTTCGAACCTCGTTCCTTATGATGTCAAGATAATATTCATGCTTTTCGGGAGGTATCGTTCCGTCGATAATACCATCGATGAAGCCCGAGATAGTAGTCATCGGTGTTCGCAGGTCGTGTGATACGCTCGACAAAAATGTACGGCGCATATCCTCAAGCTTTGCCATTGAAGAGGCCATGTTGTTGAAAGCCGTAGCAAGCTCGGCAACCTCATCCCTGCCCTTAACCGGAACACGCACATCAAATTTACCTGCCGCAAAGTTCTTTGCCGCTTTCGACATCTGCTTCAGAGGTGCAATTACACGGTCTGTGATAAAATAGACTGCCACAAGCGACGCAAGCATTACCCAAAGACAGGAAAGTATGATCGTCTTTATCATCGTACCGATAAGCATTTCAACCTGCTGTGACTCGGAGCATGAAAGCACCGCGCCCACAAGCTCACCGTCTGCACCGTTTATCGGAGTTGCGTATATAAGCTGTTTTTTGGAAAAAGCACCGTTTAAATCGCCGACGATACGCTGTCCGCCGTTTTGCTTTATACCGTCAATGACCGATTGCGGAATAAGAGAATTGATATATCCCTGCCCCAGATTATCGTCGTGCGCAAGTATCTCGCCTCTCGTGTCAACGATCAGAATATGCACATCGTCACTGTAATCTGCCAGCGCGGAAATCAGCTGCTCGAAATGTTCACGATTAAAATAGACAAAACCGTTAAAATTCTCCGTATCCTCGGAAATGAACATCTCCTGCACGGCAGACGCAACAACGGTGGAGCTTTTCTCAACAATATCCGCTTTAACATCCGTTGACCAGTTCCCGACCATATGGCAAAGAACAAAGCTCAAGACAAGAAAGCTTATTGTTATCAACATCACAAAAAATGTAATATATTTTGTAAAAACGCTTTTAAACATCGCTACCCCTCATCGAAAACATTTCTTTTCATTAATTGTAACATAAAATCGACACAATTGCAATAGGCATAAGAGGAAAAATATCTTGTTCATAAAATATGTGTAGATTTTATGCTGAAATTGGGATATAATAAAAATGTACTGTTTCGCAGGTGCGAAAAATCTATTTTGGAGGATAATGAAAATGGATCTCAAGGGAACAAAGACAGAGGCAAACCTCGCCGCGGCATTTGCAGGCGAATCTCAGGCGCGCAACAAATACACTTACTACGCATCCAAGGCAAAGAAGGATGGCTACGAGCAGATCGCACAGCTCTTCCTTGAAACTGCAGAAAACGAGAAGGAACACGCAAAAATGTGGTTCAAGCTCTTAAACGGCGGTATCGGCACAACAGCCGAAAACCTCAAGGATGCAGCCGAGGGCGAAAACTACGAGTGGACAGATATGTACGCACAGATGGCAAAGGACGCACGCGAGGAAGGCTTCGATCACATCGCAAAGCTTTTCGAGGGTGTAGCTGCCATTGAAAAGACACACGAGGAGCGGTACCGTAAGCTGCTCGCAAACGTCGAGGGCGGACTCGTATTCTCCCGTGACGGCGACATGATCTGGGAATGCGGCAACTGCGGTCACGTTCACATCGGTAAAGCGGCACCGACCGTCTGCCCCGTTTGTGCACATCCTCAGGCTTACTTCAAGATCAAGGCTGAAAATTATTAATAGCATAATGAGCTGTCTCTTTTAAATGGGGACAGCTTTTTTATGTGAGTGGTGAGTGTTTGCGTATGGGAGTACACGGCTTTTTTGAAAAAAACAACAGACACCGGGTTGAGTGGTGCCTGTCGTTTGATTTTAAAGTTCAACTGCGATAACAGTGTGAATTTCGAGAGAGTCGATAACGATCTTGTGCTTGTCGCCTGTCCATGCCTTATGCTCGGGCTCGATTGTAACAGACTTCGGCGAGATTGCATCGGAGATGGTAACCGTAAGCGGACCGATCTTCGGAATCTCGTTGAATGTACGGATCGAGGGAACCTCGTGAGGTCCACCATAATTGAGCAGATGGATGAACATCATGTTGTCGCGGCGGGTGATATTAAGCTCAACGAAGTCAGAGCCTTCAACCTTAACTGCAGGATTCGGGAATGTGATGGCTGCTGCCTGCTTGAAGAAGTTCTTTGCACAGGTTGTGCGGTTATCGGTGTAAGCGGCACCGAGGTCAAATCCCATTGCAACGATATTGCCCTTGCCGTACTTTTTGGTTACAGCCGCAGCATACGGGCCGTTTTCCATGAAGTTGTCAAGATAGTATGTACCGCAAACGCTTGTACCCTCGCCCATTGCAAGATCAGCAGAACAAACATCAAGCGGAGCAACAACCTCGCCGTCGCTGATGTGGATGAGCTTTGTCTGTGCATCGGAAACACCGAAGCCGAACTGCTTTGCCGTAATGGGAGAAGCGATAATAAGTCCGCCGCCGTTTTCGACATACTTGAGAAGCTTTTCGCGTGTTTCGTTTGCAACCCATGCTGCGTGACCGATAACGAGCGTACCGTATTCGGAGAGGTCACTGTCGTCGAGGTTGTGTGTTTCAATAAGGTCGGTTGCAAATCCGCAGTCAAGTCCTGCATGGATGAGTCCGGTTGCCGATCTTCTCACAGGTGAGTTAGCATAAATACCTTCGTTCTCATAGTAGTGCGATTCTGTGCAGAAGAAGATACCCATCTGGGGCATCGGCTTTGTTCCCTTACAGAACGGCTCGCGCTCACGAACATACTCGCCAACCTTTGCCCACATCGGAATAGCCCACTCCTGAACGGTAGAGCCGCCGCCGTACTGCCAGTTATAGAACTGGAAGCCGCCGCCCTGTGCAATAACGAAGGATGCTTCCTGGCAGTGCTGTGCATATTCTTTGGTGCTGCGGTTAACTTCATGCCAGTCGCTTTTGCATTGGTGTCCCCAAGCCATGAGATCCCACGGAATGTTCTGGTTTGCGATAAAGCGTCCTTGAATTCTCGCGGTATTGAGCGAATTTGAAGGACTGTAATCGCCGGATATGAAGTCAATCGGTGTGTCAACCTTGCCGGGAACAGGAGATGCGCTCATCCAGTTACTTGTAATCTGAAAATCGGGGGCGACCTTTTTGACTTCTGTTATATAGTGGGTGACGTGCTCCTTGAATTTATCGCGAATAAACTGCATGAATTTCGGATAATCCTCCTCTCCGCTTTTCGGAATCGGAATATTCGAAACCTTTGCCCAGGCTTCTTGAGCCATCACGGAATAGTCGGGACGAGTTCCCCAGCATTCACCGTCAACCCATGCGCCATCAAGCTTATAGTCGAGAGCGAGCTCCTTGAGCTGAGGAATCAGCACCTTATCGTCATATTCGCCGAACATGGACATCATCCATTCATTGTATGTACCGTCTTCTCTTACAGTAGCCCACTCGGGATGCTGCGCTGCCTGATATATATCGAAAAGTCCCGAATGGTGACCGAAAAGTGCGATTCCGCGTTCTGCGGTGAGTTCGCGCCACATTTTCAGCTGGTCACCGCGCATTAAGGGTGCAGGATTGCCAACCTTTGTCGGATAAGAGGAAAATCCAGGGTGTCCCTTTGTGTCGATCTGAACATAGTCGGGTTTTACTTCATCGAGCAGCTTTGCGATAACGTCGTAACGGAGATTGTCACCAACAACGATATCTGCTGTGGGATGGAAATCGAAATGGAGTCCGAAGAAGGACTCGGAACGTCTTTTTGCGAGCTTTGCCATAATTGCACCTTGCCTTTCAGCCGCTTTTCGGCGATGAATAGTTGTTTGAAAGTAAACTGATCACTTGCTTTAATTCTAATATACAAACAGGAAAAAGTCAACGCTCAAATTTAAGACTTAATACTTCCTAATTTAAGATTTCATACTTTCTTTACACAAAAAATGACAGACACCAAACAAAGTGATGTCTGTCGATAGTTTTTTAGAGTTCAACTGCAATAACAGTGTGAATTTCGAGAGAGTCGATAACGATCTTGTGTTTGTCGCCTGTCCAAGCCTTGTGCTCGGGCTCGATTGTGACCGATTTCGGCGAAATTGCATCGGAGATGGTTACGGTAAGCGGACCGAGCTTCGGAATCTCGTTGAATGTACGGATACTGGGAACCTCGTGAGGTCCGCCGTAATTGAGCAGGTGAATGAACATCATGTTGTCGCGGCGGGTGATGTTAAGCTCGACAAGCTCGGAGCCTTCAACCTTAACTGCCGGATTCGGGAATGTGATTGCCGCTGCCTGTTTGAAGAAGTTCTTTGCACAGGTTGTGCGGTTGGTTGTATATACAGAACCAAAATCAAGTCCCATTGCAACGATATTACCCTTGCCATACTTCTTGGTTACAGCCGCAGCATACGGGCCGTTTTCCATGAAGTTGTCAAGATAGAATGTACCGCAAACGCTTGTACCCTCGCCCATTGCAAGATCAGCAGAACAAACATC